>JANRLI010000026.1 GCA_033762625.1 Alphaproteobacteria bacterium | reverse complement strand
GGCTCTGCAAGCACGTAACTCCTTGGGTATCACCTCGCTGGGCATCTCGGGTCAGCTCCAACAGGCAATTCTCAAATTGTTCTAATTGTTGGATACTTAATAAGATCAGGGGCGCTAGAAATAGCGCCCCTTTTTTATTGGGTTTTTTTGAGTAGAGCGATCTTATTGCAAGAATATTTTTACATTATTGAAACGAATTAACATTCAATTAATACCGTATAATAAAGCCTTTGTTAAACATACGGTGGTACTACTCGAAAATATTCAATTTTAATTCTTTCAATATTAGCGGGTGAAAACCTGCGCAAAAAGTTTTTTAAAAGGTATTTATCATGGCTATTTCAAGCGTGTCGCTGACTGCGGCAACTCGTGTAAATTTATACTCGTTGCAACAGATTTCGAGCCAAATCGCTACAACCCAAGCACGGCTTGCTACTGGCCTGAAGGTTGCATCTTCTCTTGATAATTCAAACGCGTATTTTACAAGCGTTGGTTTTTTAAACCGTGCTAATGATTTATCAAACATCAAAGATAGCCTGTCCACTTCCTTACAGACAGTAAAAGCAGCTTCCGGTGCGATTGACAGTATCACCAAAATTATTCAACAAGCCCAGGGTCTCACGACTTCTGCTTTGCAGACAGCCGATAGTGATACCCGTTCCGGTCTTGCTGTTCAGTTCAATGACTTGCTCGTACAAGTTAACTCGCTCGTAAACGATGCGACGTTCAACGGTACGAACTTGATTGGTCAAACATCCGTCAGTCTGGTTGTATACTTCAACGAAAAAAATACCTCCAAGTTGACGATTACCAATACAAATCTCTCAATCAATACCGGCGGGGGGTTAAGCGTTGCTGTTGCATCGGCAGGGTTTGTTTCCGATAGTAATATAAATACCGCTGTATCTCAATTAACCACCGCGCTAACTAAATTACGAGTAACTTCCTCCAGCTTTGGTAATAATACCTCGATTATTACAACCCGTCAGGATTTTACCAATAATTTGATTACGACACTGCAAGAAGGGTCAGATGCACTTGTTCTTGCCGATACAAATGAAGAAAGCGCGAAATTGCTTGCCCTTCAAACGCGCAACGAGCTTGCTATTACTACACTAAATATTTCAGGAGAAATTCAGAAATCCATTTTAAATCTGTTCGGAGGATAAAAACGATTTTAGTGCTCCGCGCAATTCTTTGACAACATCTGGCCAGTTGCCATAACTCTGCTGGCGGAACAACCGCATGCTGGCATACCATGGCGTATCTCGACGTTCTAGTAGCCAGCGCCAATCAGGGTCGTATTGGAATAATCCCCATACTGGTACGCCCAATGCGCCAGCAAGATGCAATACACTGGTATCTACGCAAATCAGTAAATCCAGATTCATTAATAATCCGGCAGTATCGGTGAAATCATTCAGCTGATCGCCAAGGGCTTTTACAGGAATGGTTTTGGGAAGTTCTGCAAGTTGAGCTGCTGCGGCATCACCTTTTTGCAGGGAGTAAAACTGGAATTCATTCATTGATAAAATTGGTTCAAGCAGCTTTAAGGGAATGGAACGAATATGGTCATTCAAATGATCGGGGTTTCCTGCCCATACAAGCCCAATTTTTTTCTTGTGGCTGTTACCAAGCTTTTCTTTCCATTCGGATATGCTGGCTTCCGGCGCCTTTATGTATCCTGAGGCTAATGGCACATTATCAATCCGTGTTTTAAAGACGTAAGGAAGGCTCATCAACGGGCATTGGTAATCATGTGCAGGTAGTTCATCTTCTGGTGCAATTGTTTCAAGCCATGGCCAGTTGATTGATACCAGTTTTTTTAATGCTGGCTGGATTTGCAAAATAACGCGGCCCACGCGCTCTTGCACGTGTGCGATGTAACGCATGAATTGAATGCTGTCGCCAAGACCCTGTTCGTTATAGATGATAATGGTGGCAGCATTATCGGTTTGCCCTTGCCAGCGCTTGCCGGAATTAAAACGATCGCCCTCAGGTGGCCTATTACCGGGCTTTCTATCCTCGAAGTTTTCCCAGCCAGCTTCCCATTCACCCAGAACCAAATGTGAAATGGCTTTATTGGCCTTGCCCATAAAAATATTTGGATCGATGGCTAACGCTTTATCATAAAACTCAATCGCATCCTTATATCGTGCCATCGCTTTAAGAACATTGGCCTTGTTGTTATAGCCTTCAGCGGCAGTAGGGCGCATCGTGATGAAGGCATCAAAGTAACAAATTGCTTCCTCATTACGACCCATACGGCCAAGCACAATCCCCAGATTATTATAGAATTTCGGATTTCCTGTTTCGATACGTATGGCCGTTTCAAGGCATGTGACGGATTCAGCATAGCGGCGCATATCCCGCAAGATGGATGCGCGTGTATCATAAAAATCAGCGTTTTTTTCAAGCCTTAATGCGGTATCAATCGCTTCCAATGCTTGTTCCTTCAACCCCATGCGGCGCAAGGCAGTTGCTCGGTCTTGATGCAACACAGCGAATTTGGGTTCAACGCGCAGGCCTTGTTCCGATAACCCCAAAACCATTTGTGCGTTATCAAACTGCATGGCAACCAAGCACAACAGATGAATAACCATCACGTTATTCGGGTCAGCCATTAAAATATCACGATAAATAGCAGCTGCTTCGCCTATCTTTCCGGCTTGATGCAGTGCGACGGCCTTGTCGAATTTTTCCTGCGCAGTTTCCAAGGTATGGCTTTAATTTACTGGGACTTTAAATTTTTAAGCAATTTTTTGTGTATCGATAACGCCAAGGCTGAACCAACGTACCATAGATTGCTGGAACATAATCTCGATCTGATTATACGCCTCTTCGGCTGCACGCTGCGGATTATTCAGGTTAAGCGGCTGCAAAAATGGATGTTGCGAAAGACGCATCAAATCATCACTCATGAAACCGGCAATGCCTTCCATGCCGCCTTTATCAAGGTTTTGCAGAACCAGCGTTCCGATGCCCGAAAAGAATACAGGGCGACCTGTAACAACAGAAGCAAACGCATAGTCCTGCATATCGGCGCGCATTTTGCGTAAAGACTGGTTATAGCTGCCCACCAATTTTGGATTGCTTAAATCAATACCGCCTTCAAAAGATGCCCGCATCGGCGATAAAATGCCGCATGCAACCAACAGTTGAACGGTGTTTAGTATGGTAACGGCATCAACTTCCGACAGACGCTCATTATGCACCAAATCACCCATTGTGATGGGCATAATGCTGGCCATTGAAATAACGCCATCATAAAGCGGTCCATCGAAGGAGATGGTCTTGCCTTGGAATGTAGCCGTACGCGCCACTTGTTCTGCCGGCTCTGTGACACCAAATGTAAAGCTGCTGAACAGAGGGACAAGGTTATCAATCCGTTGCAACTTTTCGCGGCCCCATAAATCAATACGTTGTGTAGTGCCAGTTGCTAAATCCTTAAGCGATTCGTAAAGCGGGTGCAGGCGCTTTGCTTCCAGCGCTTTATGTGATGCTTCTGGGGCTGATAGTTCCATATAGTTGGCAGAGAGATTGGCGCTGCCCAAATAGGTCAAATCGCGACCGGAAAATATCTGCGAAACCTGCAAGGTCTTGCTTGTTGATGTTTCGCCGTCAGATGAATTGCGCAGCCATTGGAAACCTTTGCCTTCAGCCAATGCCTTGTCGAATTCCTGTGCTTTGGCAGGGTGCTTGGCAAAATAACTTTCACATAACGCTCGCCATTCTTTTGCAAGCGTTTCTCCTTTATCCGGTTGTTCGGCAATAATATGGCGGGTTAGGCTCTTGAATAACAATTCATCCGCATTCGCAGCGTTATACGTTGCATATCGATAGGCAAAAACGCCGTTTTCCTGCAAAAGGGCTTTGGCTAGCTCACCTAATGTTGCAATCGACTCTTGCTGCGGATTGTCGGGCTCATTATACACAAGATAATTGAAGCTCTTATTGGCTATAACTCCATTATCAATTGCTTCCTTTAACTCGGCGGCACTGGCCTGGCTAAAGGTGATGTTCTCAACCCCAAGCTCTTCGGCTTTTTGTGCGGCGACATTAAGTTTGTCGAGATTTGAATCAAAACCAAAAAACACACCTTCAGGGTTGCATGCCGCCAATAATACGATGCGTTCTCCTGTACCACAGCCTAGCTCGGCATAAGTGAACCCTTCTTTAGGAAGCCTGGGCTTAACACCCCGCAATGCCATAACATAGCTAAGCGTGACGGGGTCAAATGGTAAACGCAACAATGAACTCGCCGCAAACATGGCGAACCTCTTTCTTAATTAAGGTGGTTTAGAAAAATAGGTATCAAGCGGTCCTATAGGTACTTTGTTATCGATAGCTGCGCAATTTTAGCAGTTACCGAATAACTTGCCTCTAATTTAGACTGGGTAAAAGAGATTTTTGCTGCCACCTCTGCCGAGTCGATGCCTTGAATATCAGCAGCCCGATTGGTCAGGTCATTTATCAGAGTTTTGTGGGTGGTTGTTACGTCGGAAAGACGGTTTTGGTTCGATGCGATCTGTGCCTGTATATCACGCAGTTGTGGAACTGCATTGGTCAAAAGCGTACGTGCCGTTGCCATATAAGTTGTGAAGTTGGCAGAGCTTTGGGTGGCTGCATAGGCCCAGCGCAGCCCAAGAATAAGGTTCTGCATACCAGTGTCGGTGCTCGTTACACCGTAAGTGATGTTATATCCATCATCAATATTTGTTGAATCATGGGTATAGGCCTGAACGTCGGAACCAGGCGCCGCCGTATCGGATGTTGGCAGGGTCGGTGATGTAACAGGGGCTGTGTCGGGCGCAACTGGCGGTACAGGGAGCGTTGTCAAATCAACTACGGGCGCTGTTGTAAGGCGTGTACCGGTTCCAGCGAAAATGAATCGTTCGCCAACTTTCTGGTTTAAATAATACCCGACATCACTGAGATAGCTTGATAGCTGCTGGCCGAGCGCTGCATTGGTGGCAGAGTTGAAATCGTTTGTGTTTACACTTGCAAGGGCGTCACTTGCGATGCTGCTGAGCTTGGTCAGCGATGTTTCATACAGCTTTAAGCGTGGCGATATGACATTGATAACATTTAAATAGGAATTGCTTTTGTCAACGCTGGTGTTGACATCTAGCAGTGTACTAGTTTCCGTCAGGGTGAAGTCAGTAAAATCGATGGATTTTTTTCCGGTAGATAACTGGTTCGATAGGTCGCTCAATGTTGCTTGTGCGTCGCGTATTTGCAATATGCTTTGCGCTATTAAACCGGATGTGCTGATACTAACCATAAAATCCTCAAACTATCCGAATAATGAGTTGATGATATCAAACATTTGCTTGACCGTGCTGATAACGCGGGCGCTGGCAGCATAGTTATTCTGTAATTGGGTCAGTCTTACGATTTCTTCATCTACATTGACGCCTGTATCATCCTTAAGACGCTTATCATAATTGTCCTTAAGTGATGAGAAGATATCTGCCTGATCTCCAACCTGCTTTGCATTCTGGTTTTGGGCAGAAATCATTGCATTGGCAAATGTTTCATAGCTGACATTCGTTGTTGAAAGATTGCCTGCGCTGATGCTGCGGTTAGCTAGGTTAAGGTCATCCGCTACTGGCGTTGCGGCTGCAATTTTTATTGCGCTGGTGCCATTCGCGAGCGCAGTATTAAGCGCAAAATTATATCGCGTAGTGCCAGTGAAGAATGATGATGCTAGCTCGCCCGCACCAGTGGTTGCTGAGTCATATGCGGTTGCAAAGGAATTCGCCGCATTCGCAAGCAGATCAACGATCATGTCCAACTGCTCGTTAATTTTATAAACCGTAGCCTTCCCAGGATCGTTCAGCACTGCCGCTGAGGATCCTTGATCAAGCACACCTACCAGTCCTTCAATCTTGCCGCCTTTTAATACGGCTGTTACGTCAACGCCGTTCGATAGAATGGCTGTACCATTCCATGTGTAAGTGTTGGGTGAATTGTCCAGTAACGAAGAACCACCAGGTGTAAAAATAGCCACCTGATTATTGGGGCGCACAACCACAGTGATCTTGAGAAGCGCGGAGATCTTCTGAATTTCCTCGTCGCGTTCATCCTGCATATTGCCCGAGTTCTGATTGGCAGCATCAGCGGCACTAATTTCGTTATTCAGTTCTTGGATGCGAGCAAGCGATACGTTTAAATCATTTACTGATGCCGTCATATCAATCTTTGCATCGGCGATGATTTTATCAAGACCGTTGGCAAGCCGGGCAACTTCGCGGGTCAGATTCTGCGCCTTGTATATTACTTCCTGCTTCGCGGTCGTATCTTCAGGGGAAGCAGCGAGACTTTTCCATGCAGCTGAGAAGTCGCTCAATGTCTGGCTAAGGCCTGGGCTGCTTTGAGTGGAGCCGAGCAAATTTTGTATGCTGCTCAGATAATCTTTTTGGGTGTTATATAATCCATCGTTTGAAAGCGCTTCGCTTAGCAGTTTGCTAACTGCGTCAGACGTCGATCGCTGATACCCGATAATACGTACGCCTGCGCCGCCGTCCAAGCCGTTGACATCCGGACTTAGATTCAACTTTTTACGTGTATAGCCTTCAACCCCAGCATTACTGACATTGCCGGAGATAACTTGCATGTCGGTTTGAATTGTCCGCATGCTGGACGTTGCATTGTTCATCGCAGAAATAAGTGACATACTATTTCTCTACCTGTCGTTTGTAACCATGCTTTAACGGATGATGTTAATCACTTCCTGTAACATGCTATCTGACGTAGTGATGGTTTTGGCATTCGCGGAATATATGCGCTGTGCCTGAATCATCTTCGTGAATTCATCTGCAATATCCACGTTGGAGCCTTCAAGCGAGTTCGCTACGATTTTACCTGCGCCGTTATTGTTGGGCAGATGTCTGCTTGCGGTGCCGCTTTCAGTCGTACTGCCAAACACGCCACCATCCTTGCGTTCCAGGTTATTTGGGCTATTAAAGGTGGTGATAGGAATTTGATAGAGGGTACGTGAACGACCGTTATCGTAGTTCAGTGACAAGAACCCATTATTATCAATCGATAAGTCACGGAAGGCACCTTGTGGTACACCGTTTTGTTCAATCGAACTTACGTTCAAGTCGGTTGCGTCAAACTGGGTTACGCCATCTGCTGTCTGGTATGAACCAAAGTTCAGCGTTACGTTTTGGCTGCCTGCACCGGCGAATGTTACAGGGAATGTTACCGTTGCAGGGTTGCCCGCAGTTGTTGGTGTGTTTACCGTAAAGAAAGTACCAGGACCACTATTAGCAATCGTAGCAATCGTACCAGCTGGAGTTGTGGTCTGGAATGTGAAATCCAGCGTCTGGGTTGCCACGCTTGCACCTGCTGCAACTGCGGCACCTGAGTTATCCGTAAAGCCAGCGGTTGCTGTACCACCGGAGGGCGTAACGCTTAAACGCCATGAGTTAGTTGCCAGTTTTACCCAGTCAAACGTAACCGTATGTTTGGTTCCCAAAGCATCATAAATCTGGATATCAGATGGCGAAAATGTCGTTGTGGTTGTGGCGCTGGCTGGTAAGTTGGCCGAATACGTCACCGTCGTCGTTGCAACAGGGTTGTCTTGCGCTGCTGAAATCAGTACGGGTGTAACCTGCGATGTATCAACAACATTAGTGGTTGAGTTAATCGGATGTGCTTCAAGCACATAGCCTGCGCCATTGGTCATATAGCCTGATTTATCCAGAGAAAAGTCACCGCGGCGGGTATATAATTCTTGTCCTGTGAACGCTACCGAACCATTGGTCTGTGCAACAGGTTGTTTAACAACAAAAAAGCCGTTCCCGGAGATTGCCAAATCCAGCGGGCTTTGGGATTGAATGAGGTTACCCGCAATATTGTTTTGATAGGATGGCGTTGCACGTACACCGCCTGGATCGCTAAGGCTAGCGGATGATTGTGTAACCAGTGTTTGAAATTGCGTATCAATACGCTTGTAGCCGGTGGTAGAGGCGTTCGCAATGTTATCTGAAATGTGACCGATTGAGCGCGATTGGGCATTAAGACCACCGACGGCTACAGTAAGGGCGCTGAACAATGACATGTGAGACTCCTCAAAATAAAAACAACAAACCTTGAAGCTGTAAAAGCAAGGCGCATGCCAAAAACATAAAATGCTGATTTTATTGGATTTTTATAAAAAACACACTGTCTGTGTGGATAGTTCAGCAATCAGATGCTGCGTGAATGCGCGAGTTTTTCCCACCGGCGGTCGGAAATTGCCTCATCAACGAATGCATATCATCTGCGTGCGCATAAATCGCTAGTATATTACAATGGTTGGATAGGCTGGTCTTTTTTGATAACGGTGTTCTGTTGCAAAATATAGACACCCGTCGCGATCACTATCGTTGCACCTATCCATACATGCAAAGCCGGGATCTGACCCCATACGATAAATCCGATAACAACCGCCCAAAGGATGGAGCTGTAATTAAACGGGCTGATGACTGATGGCGGCGCATTCTGATACGCGCTGGTCAGAAATAGCTGCCCGATTCCGGCCAACAATCCGCAGATGATGAATATCATCAAATCCAGGAAGGGCGGCGCTGTCCAGCTGAAGGCAGCAGGAAGCGCGAGCATCAAACTGGCAAGTACGGTGAAATAACTGGTGGTGGTAAGCACTTTTTCTGTACCGCCAAGGGTACGAAGGCTAATCATGGCAAGAGCATAAAACAGCGAGCTAGCAAGGCCAAAAAACACTCCGATGTTCAGGTTTAATCCATCGGGTTTGGCAATTATGATAACCCCGACAAAGCCCAGCACAATTGCTATCCAGCGGTTGCGGCCAACCTTTTCTTTCAAAAGCACCATCGAAAGTAACGTAATGAAAATCGGGTTGGTAAATGAAACCGCAACGGCATCGGCAAGTGGTAAATGCTGCAATGAATAAAAATAGGTAATGAGAGATGCGGTGCCAACCAGCGAACGCCATACATGCCCAAAGAACCGTTTCGTCTTAAATACCTCAACTCCGCCAGAACTGACAATCAACGGGAAGAGTGGGAACAGCGCAAAGAAGAAACGAAAAAATGCAATTTGAAATGCGGAATAATGATCTGCAAAATGTTTGGCGATAGCTGCCATGCAGGAGAACAGCATCATCGCAATCAACGCAAATAGAATACCTCTGCGTTTTGCGTCTTTTGGAATGTACTTATCGATTAATAACAAGAGATTAACCTTAAAAAAAATTATGCCCGCCAGTTAGGCGGGCATAATAAACCGATAATATGTTTATTTAAGCGTTATTTGCTGAATATTTTATCAACTGGCACATGCACATAGGCATTGAGAATTTCAACGCCGCTGTTGATGTCACCAATCCCTGCATTCGAAATGTGACCGAACGAGGTGGTGATGCGGGTGCCGTTGTCAAACTTGTAACCGAGCTCGACGGTTGAACGGAATTCAATAACGGAGCCAAGGCGCTTGCCATCGCCATCAAAATACAAACCAGTTGCAAGGCTAGGCGAGAATACAAAATGCTTTCCGATTGGCATGTCAAAAATGAACCCGCCAAGACCGTAAAGTGCGCCGTCGCTGGTGGTTTCAAGACCGCCAAATGGACGAATTGCGATTACGCTGTTATGTGCGTTTGCAAAACCCAGCATGTCGAACGCCGAACGGTATTCCAAGCGGAAATCAGCGGCTTCTTTGCGAGGGCTGTTTTCTAGTACATCGTAATATCCAACACCAAAGCCCAAGGTTGCGGGTTCGTTCAACACAGGGGTGCTTGCAGCAAACGCAGGAGCGGAAAGGGTAGCCAGCGATACAGCAAGGGCGGCAATTTTGGTAAAGCGCATGTAAGGATTCTTTCAAAAGAAGGTTAGGATAGAACTTGTATCAATTGTGGCGGCCTCGTGTCTAAGACTATTTACGAGTGCTCATTTTTTAGGCAGCCTTTGTTGTATTTATGCCCGCTTCTGCGACTTCCCGCACGTTTTTGGAAAGATCTGGCTTAGCCAAAATGCGGGTGATTTCGTTCTTCATAAGACCGCCGCGGACAGAATCATAATCGTTAAACCGGATAAGCGGGGGAAGGATACGCCCAGCAATCTGCGCATTAAGACCATCCAGCTTCAGAACCGCATCTGCCAGCAGCCGGTAGCCAGACCCATCTTTAGCATGAAAATGAACAAGATTAGCTGCAAATGTGCGGATTACCGCATAGACCATATTTGGGTTAGTAATCACAAAAGCCGGATGTTCCATCAATCCCTTCACTTGCTGCAAAATGTCTTTGCGATCTGCGCTTGCTTGCAATGCAAACCACTTATCAAGCACCAGCTTGTGATCTTTCCATTTAGTATAAAATGCTTCGAAGGCTTGCGTGCGCAGCGGCGTATCACGGTGGGTAAGTACGCCCAGCGCTGCGGTTGCGTCGGTCATATTTTTGGCATTGGTTGCTTGTGCAAATGCCATGTCATCAAAACCGCTATCATTCAAGATGCCAAGATAAGCAAGGCAGATATTTTTTAGCTGACGCTCACCCATTGTCTTGCCATCAAACGCGGTAGGGCTGATTTTCATACCCTCTAGATAAAGTTGCATGATCGGTTCGCGGTATTCGTTGGCTATTGCGATGCGTAATGCCTCGCGCGCGGCATGAATAGCATCAACATCAATCTTTTTACCATTACGCAACAAATGCTGGCCCATTTCCGTTTCGCCCGGCAATTGTAGGCAAAGCGCAGCAAATTCCGCATCTTCATGCGCTGCGTAAATCACTTTGCCAATAGCCGCAAGGAACGGTTTAGAACCTTGAAGTGGTTTGCCTGCTTGTGCATCTACAACCAGTTTGGCTAATTCATTGGTGGCAAATTTTTGCAACGCATCCCAGCGGTTAAACTGGTTGGTATCATTTGCTGCCAGAAATGCTAATTCTGCATCGGTATAATTGTAATCAAGTATAACGGGTGCCGAGAAATCACGAAGGATGGATGGTACAGGACGCTCCGGAATATTTTCAAATACAAAGCTTTGTTCGGCATGTTTCAACAAGCATATTTTTTGTTTGCTTGCCGGGGTGCTGCTCCCCGCAAATTTGACGGGAATATCTGCCCCGTTTTTATCAAGCAAGCCGACCAGCACCGGAATCATCATTGGTTTTTTTTCTGCCTGGCGCGGTGTGGGCGGCATGGTTTGCTTGAACGTGATCCGATAGGTTTTTTCCTTTTCATTGTAATCAGTGGTGGCCGTTACACGCGGTGTTCCGGCTTGCGAATACCACAGTTTGAAATGATTGATATCAACTGATTTCGCACGCTCCGGATTGGCATCGAAAATGGCTGCCGCAAAATCATCGCATGTTACAGCTTGCCCGTCATGACGTGAAAAATACAAATCACACCCTTTGCGGAACCCTTCGCGCCCGAAAATGGTTTGCAGCATACGCACCACTTCGCTGCCTTTTTCATAAACTGTCATGGTGTAGAAATTATCGATGGTAATATAACTATCCGGGCGCACAGGATGCGCCATGGGTCCTGCATCTTCGCTGAACTGACTGCTGCGCAATGCACGCACATTGCTGATGCGTTCAGTTGCCGGTGAATGCATATCGGATGAAAATTCCTGATCGCGAAAGACAGTGAAACCTTCCTTCAGGCTTAACTGGAACCAGTCGCGACACGTAACGCGATCACCGCTCCAGTTATGGAAATATTCATGTGCGACAACCGATTCAATATTATAAAGATCACGGTCGGTTGCGGTTTCGGGTTTGCCTAGCACATACGCGTCATTGAAAATGTTCAGGCCTTTGTTTTCCATCGCGCCTGCATTGAAATACGGCGTAGCAACAATCATAAACCGGTCAAGATCGTATTCGCGGCCAAATCGAACTTCATCCCACTTCATGGATTTTTTTAGGCTTTCCATGGCGTGGCCTAATTGGTCTTCCTTACCTGCTTCGCAATAGATTTCCAGCAATACGTTGCGGCCAGATGCCGTTACAAATTTATCGGATATTTTTACAAGGTTTCCTGCAACAAGCGCAAACAGGTAACATGGTTTCGGAAACGGGTCTTGCCAGGTCAAGCGGTGGCGTCCGCCTTCCACTTGTTCGGTCAGCATCAAATTGCCGTTGGATAATAGCACAGGGTATTTTGCTTTATCGGCCTCAATTGTGGTTGTGAATTTTGCCATGACATCAGGGCGGTCAGGGTAATAGGTAATGCGGCGGAAACCTTCTGCTTCGCATTGCGTGCACAGCATAGGGCCGGATGCATAAAGTCCTTCCAGATGGGTGTTAGTGGCAGGATTAATTTCTGTTTCAATGGATACCATGAATTCATCTGGCACAGCTGGAATAGTAAGAAGTCCGTTGGCTACTGAATATTCCTTATCGCTAAGCTGGCGACTATCCAGCGATACGCTTACCAGCTTTAAATCTTCGCCATTAAGGATTAGCGGCTTCTTTAATTTGCCAGCAGGATTGCGGCGATAGGTGGATGTTGCAATGACGATGGTTTTTTCATCCTGAATATCAAAAAACAGGTTGATGCTATCCACTAAATAGTCAGGTACCTGATAATCTTTCAGGAAAATGCGGGGTGGGTTTTGTGTTGCGGCTTCAGTCATTTGTTATCCTAAAAATGATTCATACTTAAGAGTTCGCAAATATCGCGGAATAGAAACGGGTTGATTTTTTTTGGCTCCAGTAACGCATGGGCGCGGTAATCGGTCAGGCGCGGGCCATATTCTGTCATAGCCGTTTCAAATCTGGAAGGTTGATAAAGCGCCAAAAGCGGCTTTTGAAGTGCGCACGCAATATGCACTGCTGCGCAATCGGGCGTTAAAACGAGTCTGCTTTGGTCAAATAATGCCACCCATTCCCCGAAACTTAATCCTTTTAATACAAGAATGTCTTTTTCTAGTGCGGATGAAAGGATTTTATCGGCAGGGCCAGCGCTTGCCACGATATCCACCTTCAGTTTATCACGCAGCATGAATAGGAGGTTTTTAACGTCTTGCGCGGTCCAGTTTTCTTCAACCCATTTATCAACCAGATGCACGACGATATATGGTTTAGTAATGCCTTTATCCTTCAACATGATTTTTATTTTATCTGCCGCCGCTTTATCGCGGGGGATAAGATATGGAAATTGTCCTTGCGCGGCTAACCCCATACGCTGTGCTAAATTCATAATATGTTCACTGTGATGCAGGCTGCGCTGTGTACGCGGTATCATCTCGCGATTTTTTTTGGGAATAATAAGCGCGCCAAGTAACCTCACCCATGGACGGTATTCCATGATGATCCAGCCCTGTTCGTTTGCGCCACTCTTGCGCGAAAGGGTGTAACAGGCATCCTTGGGGCTCATGACAATAGTGTGCGTGGGTTTGAAGGCGCGGATTTTTTCCAAGACCACAGCTTCGCGTTCTTTTTCATATAAAACCAATTCATCGACGCCCGGCAGACCCTTTGCCGCTACGGCATTATATGGCGCGACCACCAACATGATTTGTGCAGATGGATGCTTTGCCTTAATCGCCGCAATCACGGGGGAAGAGACAATTAGATCACCAATTTTATCAATACGGAAAAGGACGATGCGCATGAGCCGGAAGTGCAGAAAGGACAGAAGACGAGATAATCTCACCCCTTGCACTTAAGCTCAATACTGATTTGGGATTAGTGTTCTTTAACGGTAAAGCTTTCGCCGCAACCGCAACGCCCTGTTTCATTGGGGTTGATGAATTCAAAGCCGGATTTGAGTGGTGTTTCGGTGTAATCCATCGTCGTGCCGAAGAGGAACATGGCTGCCTGCGGGTCAACCGCAACGCTGACCCCGTGCTGGCTGACCGTTTCAGCAAGCATTGGAATTTCTGATTTATCCGCAAAACGCATATCGTAGCTAAGGCCAGAGCAACCCTTGGTCTTCACGCCTACCAGCAATGTTTTTCCAGTGGCCTGATTTTGCTCAAGCAACGCTTTGATCCGTGCCGCTGCCGTTTCGGTAATTGTGAATGCTTGTTTGCTCATCATATCCTCAACTATTGAAATAGCGCAGTTTTAGAAAAAGCCAAGGCTTAACCTTGCATCTTCGCTCATTCTTTCGCGGTCCCATGCGGGTTCCCATACCAGCTCAACGCTGGCTTCCTTTACGCCTTCAACCGTATCAGTCACATGTTGCACGGCTGCGGGCAATTCGGCGGCGGATGGGCAATTCGGCGTTGTTAGTGTCATTCGGATATGGGCTTTGAACTGGCCATCATCCTGCGGTTCCAAATCAATCCCGTAAATCAAACCAAGCTCGTAAATATCAACGGGAATTTCTGGGTCGAACACGGTTTTAATCACGCGCACAATGTCTGCGCGGATTTCATCTTCTTTGGTTTGCGGTGCTTCCACTTTTGCTGCTTCACTCATTTGCGTTCATCGCTTTCCGAATTCACTTCATTCTGGCGCATGCCTGCGGGGCACAGTGCGGCTTGCATGGCATGCCACGCCAAAGTCGCACATTTTACGCGGATAGGAAATTGGCGCACGCCTGATAACGCATCCAATCTATCCAAATCATCATCGTTCAAATGTTTTGGCGGCGTTGCATTATCGGTGGTGCAAAGGGTATGGAAATAATCAAAAATCTCCTGTGCCTGAGCTGCCGTCTTGTCTTTTAAAATTTCGGTCATCATGGAAGCTGATGCAGTTGAAATGGCGCAGCCCTGGCCTTCAAACGCCACATCTTCTATTAGCCCGTCATGCTCGCCCAATTTTAAGTAAATGGTCATCTTATCGCCGCACATCGGGTTGTGGCCCAATGCTTCGCGATTTGCGTCATCAGGTTTGCGGCGGTTGCGTGGTGTGCGTCCATGATCAAGGATGAGTTCCTGATATAAGTCGCGGAGCTCAGCTGCGTTGCTACTCATCCGAAAATCTCCTGAACTTTTTTGATGCCAATAACCAGCGCATCTACTTCCGCAAACGTATTATAAAATGCAAAGGATGCGCGGGTGGTTGCCGGAATACCAAGGCGTTCCATAACCGGTTGTGCGCAATGATGCCCTACTCGAACAGCAATGCCGCTGCCATCTAAAATGGTTCCAATATCATGCGGATGTGCGTTCTGCATCACAAATGAAATGATGGATGCTTTATTTGGCGCTGTTCCGATAATACGCAGCGAATTAATTTTGGATAATTGTGATGTTGCATATTCCAGCAATTCGTTCTCGTATTCTGCAATACGCGATAAGCCAATCGTTGACACATATTCAATCGCGGAACCTAACCCTACCACTTCTGCAATCGCAGGGGTTCCAGCTTCAAAGCGATGCGGTGTGTTTCTGAAGGTAGTGCCCTTAAAACTGACCACGTCAATCATATCACCACCTGTTTGATAGGGCGGCATTTTATTCAAAATATCTTTCTTGCCCCACAATACGCCAACGCCCGTTGGCCCATATAACTTGTGGCTAGAGAATACATAAAAATCACATCCCAACGCCTGAACATCCACGGGCATATGCGAAATTGCTTGGCAACCATCCAGCAATACAGGGATGTTTTTTGACTTGGCTTCAGCGATAATAGCTTCCACAGGTAAAATTGTGCCGAGCGCATTTGAAACATGCGCAACGCTAATCAACTTTGTGCGCGGCGAAATAGCGGCTTTCACATTTTCAATTTTAACGTCGCCATTGTCCTCAATACGCACTGGCTTTAATACAATACCGACTTCTTTTTCTAGTATTTGCCAGGGTACAATATTGGCGTGATGTTCAAGCTCGGTTACTAATACTTCATCACCGCTTTTCAGAAATGTGCGGCCCCATGAATGAGCAACAAGATTGATGCTTTCGGTTGCGCCGCGCGTAAATACAATTTCATCACTGCTTTTGGCGTTAATAAACCGGCGTACCGTTTCACGCGCATGTTCAAACGCATCGGTTGCGCGTTGGCTGAGCGTATAAACACCGCGATGGATATTAGCGTAATTATTCGAATATAACCGCGTCAGGCTTTCCAGAACCTGTGTTGGCTTTTGCGCGCTGGCAGCATTATCAAGGAATACCAATGGTACACCGTTGATATTCTGGTGCAGCGCGGGGAAATCGGCGCGGTATTTTTCAGCATCAAAGCTTTTCGGTTTAGTGCAAGCAAACATTAGCCACCAGCCTGCAAGGTTTGGGCGATACGTGTTATCAAAGTTTCGCGCAACGGTTCATCGCATTCTTCAAATAATTCTGCGATGAACGCTTGTTGCAGTAATTGGGCTGCTTCTGTGCGGGGTATGCCACGGGATTGCAGATAGAACAACGCATCCTCATCCAGTGCACCGCACGTATTGCCATGGCTGCATTTCACATCATCTGCATAAATTTCAAGTGATGGCTTTGCGTTGATTTCCGCGGTTTCAGAAAGCAACATGCCCTGATGGTTTTGCGCCGCATCGGTCTTTTGCGCGATTTGCGCGACGGTGATTTTCCCTTGGAATACTGCGCGTCCTTTATCCTTAGCAAGGGAGCGGATAAGCTGCTTGCTTTGGGTATGGGGCACGTTATGGCGCATATCCACCATAACATCGGTGGTACCTTCACCGGATACGTGGGTAAGGGCGCCAACCGATGCGAATGCGTTTTCACCATCAATGCAGAGTGTCGTTTTTTGCCGCGTAATTTTGCCACCAAGATTGATGGCGGTTTTTTTGAATACAGCACCTTCGTGCAAGGTCACATCGTCATGTGTAAAGGCAATGCCTTTGGGGGCGTGCTGGCTTAGCACGACACGTTCAAAAGTAGCATTCTTTTCAAGTATAATGCTGGTCATATGTGTCGCGAAATTGATGGTTGTCGCATATGCTGCTTTTGATTTGTAGATTTTGAGCGATGCTCCTTCGTGCAGGTGGATGATATTGCGTGCATGGTATGCAGTTGCTTGTTCCTGCGCGGTAGCAAGACAAATCACTTCCAGCGGCTGTTCAATCACTGTGCCTTCGGCCACTTCAATACAGGCGCCATCATCGAACAGCGCCATATTCAAATCATGCCATGCATCGCTGCCTTTCACCTCTGGAAAGAAGTCGTGCAGGATGGCATGCTTGTCTTCAAGCTTTTGTCGCATCGATACAACTGACAAGCCTTTAGGTAGATGACCCAGTTCGGATAATTCAGTATTTAAAATGCCGTTCACAAATACAACGCGGCCACATGAGGTATCGCTCAAGTTTATTTTAGATTGAACAGGTGTCGTGCCATCTGCACGCTGAATAGGTTGGGTATCAAAAATAGCAAGGTTGGTGTGTCGCCAGTCTTCATCGTTCTGGGTGGGCATGCCTGCTTTTAAAAAGCGTTTCAGTGCTGCGCCACGTTTTTGCAACAGCCATGGGTGATGGAGCCCAGGCAAATCCTGCGGCAAAATACCGTTCGGTGTCCGATTAGATAAAAACACAGGTATTTTTTGAACTGCGAGCATCGGATATCCTATGCGGCCTTGATATATTCGGCATAACCGGTGGTTTCCAGTTTTTGCGCCAGTTCTTTGCCACCGGATTCTTGAATTTTTCCTGCTGCCATTACATGCACTACATCCGGAACAATATGGTTCAGCAAACGCTGGTAATGGGTGATGACCAGCATCGCGCGGTCAGGCGCACGAAGTGCATTAACGCCGTCCGATACAACTTTGAGTGCGTCGATATCTAAACCGCTATCTGTTTCATCAAGAACCGCAAGACTTGGCTCAAACAATGCCATCTGCAAAATTTCTGCGCGCTTCTTTTCGCCGCCGGAGAAGCCAACATTCACGCTGCGCTTTAGCATCGCCTCATCCATGTTCAGTGTTTTTGCTTTTTCACGAACGATGCGCAAAAATTTAATCGCATCATACTCATCAAGGCCGCGCGCTTTACGCACCGAGTTAACACAGGTTTTTAAGAATACAATGTTCGATACGCCCGGAATTTCCACAGGATATTGAAAGCCAAGGAATACACCGGCTGCTGCACGTTCCTCAGGTTCTAGGTTCAATAAATCCTTACCTTTGAATGAAACCTCGCCTTGGGTAATTTCATATCCGTCACGTCCTGCAAGGATATATGAAAGTGTGCTTTTCCCTGAACCATTAGGGCCCATAATCGCGTGCACCTCACCGGCATTAATGGTCAGGTTGATGCCTTTCAAAATTTCTTTCTTCACGCCGTTGTTGTCAACGCATGCATGCAAATTTTTAATTTCTAATATAGCAGTACTCATCCAACGCTTCCTTCTAAACTGATACTCAATAATTTTTGTGCTTCTACGGCAAATTCCATCGGCAGTTCGTTTAATACTTCCTTGCAAAATCCGTTCACAATCATGCCCACCGCATCTTCCTGAGATAGACCGCGTTGACGACAATAAAAGAGCTGATCTTCGGATATTTTTGATGTTGTTGCTTCATGTTCCAGTCGCGCAGAACGGTTCTTGCTTTCGATATACGGAATAGTGTGTGCGCCGCATGTATTGCCAATCAGCAAACTATCGCATTGTGTGTGGTTGCGTGCGCCATTTGCCTTTGGCATGATTTTAACAAGCCCACGATAGGTATTTTGGCCTTTGCCAGCCGAAATGCCTTTTGACACGATGGTGGAGCGTGTATTTTTACCAATATGAATCATTTTTGTGCCGGTATCGGCCTGCTGATAATGATTAGTCATCGCAACCGAGTAAAACTCACCAACGGAGTGGTCGCCTTGCAATATGCAGCTTGGGTATTTCCATGTGATAGCACTTCCGGTTTCCACCTGCGTCCATGAAATTTTGGAATGGTGGCCGCGGCAAGCGCCGCGTTTGGTCACGAAATTGTAAATGCCGCCCTTGCCGTTTTCATCGCCGGGGTACCAGTTCTGTACGGTGGAATATTTGATCTGTGCATTATCGTGTGCAACGAGTTCAACTACAGCAGCATGCAATTGATTTTCATCGCGTTTTGGCGCGGTGCATCCTTCCAGATACGATACATATGAACCTTCATCTGCGATAATCAATGTTCGTTCAAACTGTCCGGTGTTTTCGGCGTTGATGCGGAAATAGGTGGAAAGTTCCATCGGGCAACGCACGCCCTTTGGGATATAGACAAAGGAACCATCGGTAAATACCGCGCAATTCAATGTAGCAAAATAATTATCGGAATAAGGAACAACACTGCCCAGATATTCTTTTACCAGATCAGGATACTTTTGAACTGCTTCGCTAATTGCGCAGAATATAACGCCGATATCTTCCAGCTTTTTCTTGAAGGTAGTTGCAACTGATACCGAGTCAAACACCGCATCAACGGCAATAGTGGGTTCCACGCCCGCGAGCAATTCCTGTTCATGTAATGGGATGCCCAGTTTTTTATAGGTTTCCAAAAGCTGCGGGTCTACCTCATCAAGGCTTTTCAACTTATCTTTCTTCTTGGGCGCGGCGTAATAATATGCAGCCTGATAATCAATCGGCGGGTGGTTCAACTTCGCCCAATCAGGCTCTTCCATGGTAAGCCAATGGCGATAGGCCTTTAAGCGCCATTCCAACAACCATTCAGGTTCTTCTTTTTTCGCGGAAATAAAGCGCACCGTATCTTCGCTGAGACCTTTTGGCGAGAATTCTTGTTCAATATCCGTGACAAAGCCTTGGCTGTAACCCTTATCGGTCAGTGGCTTTAATTCGGACAAGGTTCGGGCTTTGCCCGATAATTCTTCTGCTCCAGATTCTTTTAACATGGTCATGCTGTTCTCATTGATACTTCGTTTGTGCGGAATTTAATTTTTCTGCCGGACGCTTTTCATAGGTCTTCACAAAAGGGCGGATGTCATTTGCCATCTCCGCCAAGCTTACGCTTTGCAATGCATTACGTATTGCCAAATTTACGCGGTTCCAATTCCCGTTGATGGGACAATTTTTTTCCATTTGGCACGAATGGTGCGAACCTTCTGCGCAATCGGTCATCGCAATAGGGCCATCCAGTGCTGTAACAACGTCTGCGATTGAAATATGCTCTGCTGCCCTTGCAAGTGAATAACCGCCTGTTGCACCGCGTTGCGCAGTCAGCAAACCTGTTTTGGTCAAACGCTTCAAAACTTTTGAGACCGTCGGGTGGGGCAGCCCGGTGCTCGCAGACAAGTTTGCAGTAGTTGCAATTTTCCCATCCCTGCGCACTATCTGGGTAAGCAGGACTACAGCGTAATCAGTGAGTTTGCTGAGACGAACCATGGCTTAATGTGTACCAAATTAGTACACTTCATACAAGCAACTAATGGCGGGTACCTATATATAATGTCCTTCTAAAATCAAAGCTTTTTGGTCATTTTGAGCCAAAATAGGTGTTTATTGGGTTTAAACTACTGGAATCACATAAGAAATAGCACCCATTTAGCCACTGCCATGCTTTAAAAAATTGCGGCAAGCAGAAGTTTTAGTTTATGTTCGCTGCTCAACAAAAACCTAAAGTCCGCAACTTCATGACTGCTTCCGCCAAACAACCTGCCAACGCCGATGGAATTTCAGAGCTAAGCTTTGAAGATGCCATGCTGGAGTTGGAAAAAATCGTCCGCAATCTGGAAGATGGAAAAACCAAACTGGATGAATCTGTCGCTGCATATGAACGCGGCGCAGCGCTTCGCCGCCACTGCGAAAACAAATTGAAAGAGGCACAACTGACCGTTGAAAAAATCAGTATCGCTGATGATGGCAGTCTGAAGCGTGAACCCGCCAAACTCGATTAAACCTTTTGAAAATCAACACAAACAGGAAACCTTCATGCCTTCGTTAAGCCAAGATTTAAAAAACGCCATGGCCGATGCAGCCAGCGAAACAGAAAAAATGATGGCGTTTTTGCTGCCGGAGGCAGGCATAGCTGAACGCAAATTATTCGATGCCATGCGTTATGGCTCATTAAACGGGGGTAAGCGCTTACGCCCGTTTTTATTGACTTGTTCGGCTTATCTGTTTGGCGTGAATGACCGTTCTGCACTGCGTGCAGCATCCGCCGTTGAATTCGTTCACTGCTATTCGCTTATCCATGATGATTTGCCAGCGATGGATAATTCCGATTTGCGCCGTGGCTATCCTACCGTGCACAAAAAGTTTGATGATGCGACGGCCATTTTGGCTGGCGACGCATTGTTGACCTACGCATTCGAAATTTTATCTAATCCTGAAACGCACGAAGATCCAAATGTGCGTTGTTCATTGGTGACGGCATTAGCTAAGGCTTCTGGCGCAAACGGTATGGTGGGCGGGCAGATGCTGGATCTGATCGCTGAAACCACATCGCTGGATATCGGCGCGATTACACGTTTGCAACGTATGAAAACTGGCGAACTGATTGCCGTGTCATGCGAAATGGGCGCGATTTTGGGGAAGGCATCACCGCCACAACGCAATGCGCTACGTGCTTATGCGCATGATTTGGGGCTTGCGTTCCAGATTATCGATGATTTGCTTGATGCCGAAGGCAATGAAGCCAAAACAGGCAAGCCTGTTCAGCGCGATGAAAAGGCTGGCAAGGCAACCTTTGTGTCCATCTTGGGCGCAGAACGCGCACGCGCACAAGCCAATTTGTTGTCCGATCAAGCTGCCCGTCACCTTGGCATTTTTGAAGGCCGAGCAAAGCATCTCGAACAAGTGGCACGCTTCGTTGTTGAGCGCGAATTCTAGTTTTTATTTAACGCGCGCATAAGCTCGCGGTGCGCCCATTAAAAATTATGGGCACACTTATCGCTCTAAAGAAGTCGTGCTCCATGAAAAAACGCATCGACCAGTTGCTTGTTGAAAGGGGATTGGCGGAAACACGCAGCAAGGCGCAGGCCTTTGTGATGGCGGGACTTGTTTACGTTGGAACCAAACGTATCGATAAATCCAGTGCGGCCTTTGATGATGATGCGGTTATCGAAGTGAAAGGCAAAGATCATCCCTATGTATCACGTGGCGGGGTAAAGCTTGCTGCGGCACTAACGCATTTCAATATCAATCCTGCAGGGTGGATATGCGTGGATGTGGGTGCATCCACAGGCGGCTTTACCGATGTGTTGTTGCGCAATGGTGCAGCAAAAATTTATGCGGTAGATGTTGGGCATAATCAGCTGGCATACAGCTTGCGCGAAAATCCATCCGTTATTGTCATGGAGAAAACAAATGCACGCACGCTTAATGCAGAGCACATTCCCGATGCTCCTGATTTCATCGTATGTGACGCCAGTTTTATCAGTTTGAAAACCGTTTTGCCTGCGGCGCTTAATCTTGCAAAACCACATGCACTATTGGTTGCACTGATTAAGCCGCAGTTTGAAGTTGGTAAGGAACGTGTAGGCAAGGGGGGGATTGTGCGTGACCCGCTACTACACGAAGAAGTCTGCGCAGATATTCAAAACTGGCTAAGTACAGAAATGAAATGGAACGTGCGGGGCGTGATTGAAAGCCCTATCACGGGTGCAGAAGGCAATAAAGAATTTTTGGTCTGTGCCAAGAAAAATGATAAGCAGATTTAACTGCGTGGCGGCAATGCGATGCAGGTTTTGCCAAGCGTGGCGCATGCTGACCGCGCGGCTTGTTCTGATAAACCCGTTAGACGTGCGCGGTAAATGGTTTTGCGCCCGTTTTTCGCGCTAACAATTAAAGGTTTTGATTGTTTAAGGGAGCTAGGCGCTTTGCTTTTTGCAGCGCTAAGGGCTGCCGAGCCTTTTTTTTTGCTATCATATGCACCGACCTGAATGGCCCATGTCTTTTGTGCAATCACGGTTTGTGTTTGTTTAATTAGTGCGGATGTGGATGGCGCCGCTGTATCTGTTGCACCATCATCGCTTTCATCATCGCCTTGTGCGATGGGTGTTGCGGAACCTGAGCCATCGGTGCTCACATCCGCTGCATCCGCATCATTTTGAATAACAGGAATGGCCGCCATACGGGTGTTCACACGGCCTTCGGCAAGGACTCGTTGAAATCCATTATCCAGTAATTGTGCCATACGGTTATCGCGTAGCTTCGCGGTTTTGCCGCCAAACACAACACCGATCAGGCGCTTGCCATAGCGACGGGCGGAAGCCACAAGATTAAATCCGGACTGACGTATGAAGCCGGTTTTAATGCCATCCATGCCTTCATAACGACCCATCAAATGGTTATGGTTCTTATGCGTTACACCTTCCCATGTGTAGGCGCGTGTTTTGAAAAAACTGTAATATTTTGGAAAGTGGTACAGCATCGCGCGCGCTAAAATCGCTTGATCAAACGCGGTGGTAACTTGTTCATCATCATGCAGGCCTGATGCATTGCGATATATCGTGCGCTTCATACCTAATGCACGCGCTTGCTGTGTCATCATTTCACCAAAACGCCATTCGCTTCCACCAATTGCTTCACCAAGCACAACAGCAACATCATTTGCAGATTGCGTAACCAATCCCAAAATGGCATCGCGCACACGAATGCGTTCACCAGGCTTTAAACCCAATTTGGATGGCGGCATGGTGCTTGCGTAATCCGAAACAGGAAGCGTATCGCTTAAACTCAACCGTCCTTGATCAAGCGCGGCAAATACCATGTACAACGTCATGATTTTTGTCAGCGATGCAGGATGACGAAGGCTATAAATATTATCGCCGTACAAAATTCTGCCGGTATCTGCTTCAGCAATTAAGTCTGCGCCGGGTGCTGCGATTGATTGGTGGCTGAATAAAAGTGCGAATGCAAATAAGCAAACTGATAGAATGTTATGTTTCTGAAATGGACGATTCCGCACTTCGTATACTCGCTTGCGTTGGTTTTTGTGCTTTTTTCTATCGTTAAAATACGGAGCAAATCAGCGGCCTTGCAAATGATTTGTTTCCTGAAACCGCCTTAAGTATCTGGTGATTATGGTTAATTTTGCTTTAACCTTTGATTGCGGCTAAATGCTCATTAAACCATATTTCAGTTGACTTAGTATGGTTAAGGGGACTAAATATGTTGCAGTGCAAAAAACTGGTAAATGCCTGTTATTTGCACATATTTGATGATTTGCCGTTTTATTGAGGATTAATTGAATGTCATCCAAAACATCTACAAAGAAAACGATTAAATCAGTGCTGCCAGCAAGTAATGCAGCAACATTTGATAAAGTTAGACGTAACGTTGCCAATAATATGACCGATACCATGGTCACAACAATGGCCAGAACAATGGAGACTAAAATGCAGAACGCAGCCGAACATATTGAAAAAGCCAACCGTGAACTTTCTACCCGCCTTGAAGAAGCGGCTCATTTCAACCGCAACAACCTTGATGCAACCGTGCAGGCTGTCAGCGTTATTGCTGAAGGTATCAAGGATGTAAACGAAACTGTTATCAACTCGATCCAGCAATCCCTACAAACCGCAATGAGCACCGGTAAGGCCATGATGGGCGTTAAAAACCTTCGCGACCTGATGGAATTGCAAACCCAGTTCATGCGTACCTCTTTCGATAGCATTATGGCGGATACCACCAAGATCTCCGAAATCGCAGTGCGTTGCAGCAGTCAAGCTGCTGAGCCAATCAGCGCCCGCGTTTCAGAAGTTGTGGAAAAAGTAAGCAGCCGTGCAAACCGCGCCGCATAATTTGCTTATTTCCTAATTATTTACCAAAAACTACATTGAAAACCCCGGTAGAAATACTGGGGTTTTTTATTAGTGCATTATCGGTTAGCTTTTATTTAGGTTTACCCTATATCACTAATAAGATGACAGTAGCTCGTATTACAGCAAATGACGAAAAAGAAGGCGGCGGTGATGCCGGCTTTCAGACCGGTATTGCCGTCAAAACAAAGCCAAAAACCAAAAAGCCAGCTCTTTACAAAGTAATGCTGCTCAATGACGACTACACGCCCATGGAATTCGTGGTGCAGGTACTCGAACAGTTTTTCAATAAATCGCAAGAAGAGGCGACGCGAATCATGCTGCATGTTCACCGCCGTGGTGTGGGACTATGTGGTGTGTTTACCTTTGAAATTGCCGAAACCAAAGTGATGCTGGTGATGGATTACGCAAAGCGTAACCAGTACCCGCTGCAATGTATTATGGAAAAGGAGTAACCGCCGTATGGGAATGTTATCGCCGCGCCTTGAACAGACATTGCATCGTGCCATCGCTTTGGCAAACCAGAACCATCATGAATTTGCAACCCTTGAACATTTACTTCTGGCGCTTACCGAAGATCAGGATGCTGTTGCCGTAATGCGTGCATGCGGTGTGAACCTTGATAAAATCCGCCAGGATTTAAATTTATATATGGAAGAAGAATTATCAGGGTTGATTAACCCCGGTGTTTCTGAAGCCAAACCAACGGCAGGCTTTCAGCGCGTATTGCAGCGCGCTGCCATTCATGTTCAGTCGGCAGGCCGTGAAGAAGTAACTGGTGCAAATGTGCTCGTTTCGCTTTTTTCCGAGCGTGAAAGCCATTCGGTTTTCTTCCTGCAAAGTCAGGATATGACACGCTTTGATGCAGTGAATTATATCTCGCACGGCATCACCAAATCGGGCCAAGGCTCTGCAAAAGCTGGCGCAACGCCGTCTGGCACGGATGAAGATGCAAGCGCTGACCAGAAGGTCAAAACGGGTAAGGATGCGCTATCGGCTTATTGCATCAACCTCAATGAAAAAGCCAATCAAGGTAAGATTGATCCGCTCATTGGCCGGGAAAAAGAAGTGGATAGAACCATTCAAATCCTTTGCCGTCGTTCCAAAAACAATCCGCTATACGTGGGTGATCCGGGTGTTGGTAAAACTGCAATTGCCGAAGGATTGGCGCGCCGCATCATTAAAAACGAAGTGCCTGAAGTTTTGAATGGCGCGGTTATTTTTGCACTTGATATGGGTGCGTTGCTTGCGGGAACCCGTTACCGCGGGGATTTTGAAGAACGCCTCAAAAATGTTCTGCATGAAATCAAGGAAATGCCCGGTGCGATTTTATTTATTGATGAGATCCATACGGTGATTGGTGCTGGCGCTACATCTGGCGGGTCGATGGATGCGTCGAATTTGCTGAAGCCTGCGTTGTCGAGCGGCGAGTTGCGCTGCATTGGTTCAACGACTTACAAGGAATACCGCAGCTATTTTGAAAAAGACCGAGCGCTCGTGCGCCGTTTCCAGAAAATTGATGTAACCGAACCAAGCGTGGAGGATTCGGTTAAAATCCTCATGGGTCTAAAGCCTTATTATGAAAAACATCATGATGTGAAGTATTCTGAACAAGCGATACGCAGCGCGGTTGAGCTCTCCGCACGCTACATTGGTGATCGTAAATTGCCGGATAAGGCAATTGATGTCCTTGATGAAGTGGGGGCTGCACAGAAACTTTTGCCAGCGGCCAAACGCAAAAAGAACATTCAGGTGAAAGATATTGAAGGCGTGGTTGCGACTATGGCGCGTATCCCGCCCAAGAATGTTACGCAAGATGACCGCGAAGTCCTTCGCAATCTCGACCGCGATTTGAAAACCATGGTCTATGGCCAAGATCAGGCGATTGATGGTCTGGTTACCGCGATTAAATTATCACGCGCTGGTCTTCGTGATGCTGAGAAACCGATTGGCTCCTATTTATTTGCTGGTCCAACAGGGGTTGGCAAAACCGAAGTTGCACGCCAGTTATCACGTTCCCTTGGTATCGAGCTGAAGCGTTTTGATATGTCCGAATACATGGAACGCCATAGCGTATCACGCTTGATCGGCGCTCCTCCCGGATATGTTGGGTTTGATCAAGGCGGTTTGCTAACCGATGCAGTAGAACAGCATCCGCACTGCGTCCTGCTGCTTGATGAAGTTGAAAAAGCGCATCCTGATTTATTCAATATCCTTTTACAGGTGATGGATTATGGAAAGCTGACCGATAACAACGGCAAGGCCGTTGATTTCCGTAATGTTATTCTGATTATGACCACCAATGCAGGCGCGGCAGATATGGTCAAACATACCATCGGCTTTAACCGCGAGGTGAGAGAAGGCGAGGATATGGAAGCGATTAATCGCCTGTTCACGCCGGAATTCCGCAATCGCCTTGATGCTATTGTGCCGTTTAAAGCATTGGGCAAGGAAACGATAGGCCGTGTGGTCGAGAAGTTTGTGCTGCAACTCGAAGCCCAGCTTTCCGATCGTCAGGTTACCATCAGCCTTTCTGATGCTGCACGTAACTGGCTCGGCGATAAGGGCTATGACCCGTTATACGGTGCGCGTCCATTAGCGCGTGTCATTCAGGAAAATATCAAGAAGCCGCTGGCTGATGAATTGCTGTTTGGCAAATTGGCCAAAGGCGGCGCAGTATTGGTGGATGTCGCGGGCGATAAGCTGACATTTACCTATCCCGATAAAAAAGAAGAAAGTAAGAAGGCTGCACCTGAAAAAGAGACAGTTTAGCCATGGCTGGACGACGGTTCATGGCCGGTTCTGTTCCGCGCAGCTTGCGCCAGTCCCGCCTTGGTCATATCCCATTTAGCTGCGTCATCGGCAGCAAGCATCAGCGCGGTAAGGATGGTGGCAATCTGGTGTTTGATATCATCATGTTGCCGGAACCCGAATTTAACCGCATGAAAGGTACAGTTGGTGTGCGGCAGGTGGTCGGTCCGGCGTTTAAGGCCGATGCATCATTCCAGCCCGGCTTTGTTATTCAAGATCAGCGGTTTATTGTTGTGCCTGAAGATGCCGTCAGTCCTGAAGCCTATGCCCGCGCGCATTTCATCAAGGAGTTCGGATTGGAGGAGTGGGCGGAAAGTGCGCCGGTTCCTAAATCAAACCCGCCGGAATACGTAAAACAACCGATAACTGATGTGGAATATAAGGTTGTAGATTATGATCCGGCCAAGGACAAACAACGAATAAAAGACGAAATTACCAAAAAGTGACTAGCTGGCCATTTTTTGCAGGACAGATTCATCAATATCATAATTGCCGATGACGTTCTGCACGTCATCATGCTCTTCCAACGCATCCAGCATTTTAATCAGACTTTCCGCTGCTTCACCACCAACGGGGATAAGCGTTTGCGGAACCCATGTTAAACGTGCTGCCTGCGGTGTGCCAAATTTTTCTTCTAATATGGTGCGCACTGCACCCAATTCATCGGTTTCGGTGGTGATATTGTGCGTTTCATCATTACTTTCCACATCATTACCACCTGCTTCAATCACTGCTTCGAGCATCGCATCAATCGTTGCAGTGGCCGCTGGATATTGAATAAGACCATAACGGTTGAACATGAAACTCACAGAGTTAGTGTCACCAAGCGTGCCGCCATTTTTTGAAAAAATCATGCGCATATCTGGCGCGGTGCGCTGCCGGTTATCGGTGAGTGCTTCAACAATAATGGCAACACCGCCCGGACCATATCCTTCATAACGCATTTCTTCGTAATTGGCTGAATCAGCTGCGCCGGGTTGCGCGGATTTAATCGCACGGTCAATTCGGTCGCGCGGCATGTTTACTGCGCGTGCCGCTTGCATCGCAGCGCGCAGGCGCGGGTTTGCCGCTGGGTCAGGCAAGCCGGATTTTGCAGCCACGGTAATTTCCCGTGCAATCTTGTTGAATTGCTTGGCGCGCACCGCATCTTGACGGCCTTTACGGTGCATGATGTTTTTAAACTGTGAATGTCCTGCCATATTCGTCTTGCCTTATAGTGTTTCGGTAATACCGCTTAGTTTTAATTGTTCTATAAGCTCGGCCTTCAGGTTATCAAGCCCTTTTTGGGTTAACGCTTCTGCACGTGCCACCAGCACATCTTGGGTATTGGATGCGCGTAATAACCACCAGCCATCTTTGGTTTTAACGCGTACGCCATCGATATCATTCACATTGGCACCTGCTTGCTTCAACCGCGCTTTGACTTCCTCAACAACCTTGAACTTGCGTTCTTCGCTGCTGTTCACACGGATTTCAGGGGTATTGAACACGGCTGGTAAACGGTCACGCATTTTACCCAGCGAACCGCCTTCGCGGCTGACAAGTCCTGCCAAACGAATACCTGCATACAACGCATCATCATATCCATAATATTTATCGGCAAAGAAAATATGCCCGCTCATTTCGCCAGCAAGTGGCGATTTGGTTTCCGCCATCTTTGCTTTCAATAATGAATGGCCTGTCTTCCACATCAATGCATTGCCGCCATTCGCACGGATATCATCGAAAATGGTTTCGCTGGCTTTTACGTCTGCAATAATCGTTGCACCGGGATGTTTTCTAAGTACATCACCTGCATAAAGGGCCAGCAATTGGTCGCCAGCAACCACACGTCCATGTTCATCAATCGCGCCGATGCGGTCGCCATCGCCATCAAAACCAATACCGATATGCGCTTTGTGTTTTGCGACATGCTTGCGCAAATCGTGCAGGTTTTCTTCAACCGTCGGGTCGGGGTGATGATTGGGGAAGGTGCCATCAATATCATCGAATAATAAAATATGTTCACCCGGCATCTTCGCAGTCATCATACGCAAGATTTCACCAGCCGAACCATTGCCGGCATCCCACACAATTTTTAAATGCTTTATACCGTCATAATCTTTCAAGAGGCGCGCAACGAATAATTCACGGACATCCTTGGTTTCCTGCGTACCAGCGCCTGATATGTATTCGCCTTTTTCAGCGATTGCACCAATATCCTTAATCATGGCCCCGTAAATCGGCCCGATTTTGGTGAGCATTTTAAAACCATTATAATCTGGCGGATTATGCGAACCCGTAATCATTATTCCTGCATCAAGGCCAAAATGTTTTACCGCAAAATACAGCATGGGCGTTGGGCCAAGACCTACGCGCGTCACTTTTGCGCCTGCTGATAACAATCCTTCCAGCAATGCTGCTTCCAGTGTTGTTGAGCTTAAGCGGCCATCATAGCCAATGGCGATGCTTGGTGTTTTGGTATTAAATAATTTACCGATATAGGTTGCGTAAGCGGCGCCCAGCGCTTTTGCATCTGCCGGGAAAAGAGTTTTACCAACAACGCCGCGCACATCATATTCGCGCAGCAGTGTTTTATCGAATTGGTGTGCTTGCATTTAATTTCCTTGATTTGGTTAGCGACTACGAATGGAACCCATAATGCCGCGCATAATCTCGCGGCCAACTTGGCTGCCAACGGAACGCACCACGCTTTTAACAAGCGCTTCGCCAACACCTTGGCGCCGACTGTTTCCGCCACCAGTAAATAGGCCACCTGCTGCGCCAAGTAAACCGCCTAAAATGCCGCCATCTGTACCCGTAGCTTGCTGTGGCATTTGTTGCTGCTGTTGTACGTTTTGTTGAGCTTGTCCAACGCGGCCTGTTAGCCGTTCATAAGCACTTTCACGGTCAACTACTTGGTCATAAGTTCCGGCAAAAGGTGAGGCTGCAATTACCGTGCTGCGATCTGCTGTACTGATGGGACCAAGTTTGCTTAGAGGTAGTTTGACCTTGGCTTTTTCAACGACGCTTGGCGTTCCTTTTTCATCCAAGAATGAAATCAACGCTTCACCAACACCTAACTGTGTAATCACTTCTTCGGTATTAAACGCAGGATTAGCACGGAAGGTTTCAGCAGCTGCGCGAACCGATTTCTGATCCTTTGGTGTAAATGCGCGAAGCGCGTGTTGAATGCGGTGACCCAGTTGACCCAAAATCGTTTCCGGTAAATCCAGCGGGTTTTGTGTGATGAAATAAATACCAACGCCTTTGGAACGGATAAGACGAATGACCTGTTCCAGTTTTTCAACCAGCACCTGCGGCGCATCGTTAAACAACAAATGCGCCTCATCAATAAACAGGGCAAGTTTTGGCTTTGGTTGATCGCCTACTTCTGGCAGTTTTTCAAATAATTCAGCCAACAACCACAACATAATTGTTGCGTATAAGCGCGGCTGGCGCATGAGTTGATTTGCCATTAATACATGCAAGCATCCATTGCCACCTGAATCATTCATCAATAATTCAGTAACATCAAGGGCGGGCTCACCAAAGAACAGCGCGCCGCTTTCATTTTCAAATGTCAAAATTTCACGCTGAATACCCGAAATGGATGTCGGGCTGACCAACCCATAGTGCTTGCCGATTTCTGCAGTATGCTCACTCATATAAGAAAGCATTGCTTTCAAATCTTTCAAATCAAGCAACAGTAACTGCTGATCATCAGCAATCTTGAATGCAATTTGCAGAACACCTGCCTGCGCATCGCTTAAATTCAACAAGCGGCAAAACAGCATTGGGCCAAACTCGCTCACGGTTGTGCGAACCGGGTGGCCTTCCTTGCCATATACGTCCCAGAATACGGGCGCGGGTCCAGTACCTGAATTCGGGGCAACGATGCCGGATAAGTCGCCCTTAACATCTACGCATAAAACAGGAACGCCCGCGCGCGCCATTTGTTCGGCGACGCGTTGTAAGCTCACCGTTTTCCCAGTGCCGGTTGCACCTGCGATTAACCCGTGGCGGTTCGCCATTTTAAGGGGTAGGGAGATGGCACCCGAAGCGCCATCGGCAATCAGCACAGCGCTCCCCGTTACTGTTGCGTTTGGCGCGGCAGTAGAACCACTTGTTGAATCAAAAACACCCATGTTTATAACCCCTGTGACCGAATGTGTAATAAGGACTGGATAATTCTGGCTGCATCATAGAAAATCAGTCCCATTCCCACAAGTGACGACAAACGAGTTTTATGCCCAAAATTCTCATCCCTGATAGTTTTATTGCCCCAATTCCGCCATTACCATTCGATGTCGTGCGCTTTCAGGCGCGCGGTCCAGTAACAGATGGGTTGGATGCCGAAGCATTAGTTGTATGGCGTATTGGCACCACCGTACTACATCCGCTAATTGCACAAATGCCAAAGCTGCGCTGGATACAAACCATGACTGCAGGTGTTGATACGGTATTGTCCGCTCCGCACTTACCAAACGATTTTTTATTGTCAAACGGAAGCAATTTGCATTCCACGCCAACGGCTGAACTTGGCGTAACCTTACTTTTGTCTGCAGTTCGCCAATTACATCGCTGGCGTGATTTACAGCATGAGCATGTGTGGGACAAGGCTGCCTATAATATGCAATTGGAAGGAAAGTCGCTTAATACGCTGGAAGACAGCCGCGTAGTTATTTTGGGAATGGGAACGATTGGCTTGGAAATGGCGCATCGCCTCAAATCATTTGGTGCGATTGTGGAAGGTGTCGCAAGCACTGCAGGTGTGCGTGATGGCTTTACAACCCATGCCGTAACAGATCTTTTGAAAATTGTACCAACCGCAGATGCGATCATTTCCGTGCTTCCCGAAACACCTGAAACACAGGGTATTCTATCGCGTGAATTGATTTATAAAATGCAACCTCATGCGTGGCTCGTGAATATTGGTCGCGGCAGTGCGCTTGATGAAGCGGCGTTGGTTCTGGCATTGAATGAAAAGCGTATTGCTGGCGCAGCTTTAGATGTAACCATGCAAGAACCGTTGCCGAAAGAATCCCCGTTATGGGATTGCAAGAATTTGATTATTTCACCGCACATCGCTGGTGGTGGGCAACGCTTTTATGCAAAGGCTGCTAAACTGTTACAGCAGAATGCAGAAGCATTTGTAGCTGGCAAACCCCTTGCTAACCCGATTGATCCAAAAAAAGGATATTAGGGATGAGCTTTATTAAATCCATTCTCACCGTTAGCGGCATGACCATGCTAAGTCGCTTAACGGGTTTCATTCGTGATACGATGGCAGCTAACATCATCGGCGCTGGCCCGGTGTCAGATGCATTTTTTGTTGCGTTGCGCATCCCGAACCTGTTCCGTTCCCTTTTTGCTGAAGGCGCATTTAGCGCAGCTTTTGTACCCCTCTATTCTAAAGCAAAAGCCGAAGGCGGGCAGGCTGAAGCCAATTTATTCGCGGGCCAAGCCTTATCGGTGCTCATGGCGGTACTGTTACCGTTCACTGTGCTGATGATTATATTGATGCCATGGGCAATGCTTGTGCTCGCTCCCGGGTTTCATTCTCGGCCAGAGGTGTATGATTTGGCTGTAAATTATGCGCGTATCACATTTCCTTACCTGATGCTCGTGTCGGTTGTTGCATTGCTTGCCAGCGTTTTAAATTCCAATCACAAATTTGGCCCCGGCGCTGCTGCTCCAATTGCGTTTAATGTGTTGATGATTGCCGCGCTAATATTAAGTCCGATTATTCATATGGAACCAGGTCTTGCCATGGCCTATGCCGTGCCATTATCCGCGCTTGTGCAATGGGTGTGGCTAGCGGGGCATTGTAAGAAAATGGGCATATCACCAAGCAATCTGATGCCCAAACTAACCACGCGCGTGAAGGAATTATTTGTGCGTATTGGTCCTGGTGCAATTGGCGCAGGTGCTGCGCAAATCAATCTTGCCATGTCCACCATACTTGCATCGCTGTTGCCAACGGGTAGCGTTTCATGGCTGTTTTATGCTGACCGTCTTAATCAATTACCGCTAGGTATCATCGGTATTGCGATTGCAACGACGTTGTTGCCCATTTTGTCATCACGCGTGCAGTCAAAAGACAGTGATGGTGCGCGCCATTACACGACGCGCGCATTGGAATTTGGAATGATATTGGGTTTGCCGGCTGCTATCGGGCTTGGTTTGGCTGCCAAGGAAATTGTGCAGGTGTTGTTCCAACATGGTGCTTTTACGGGCCAAGACACACTCAATACATCTGCTGCGCTTAGCGCTTATGTATTTGGTATTTTGCCATTCATTCTTATTAAAATTCTGAGTACGATTTTCTTTGCGCATCACGATACAAAAACGCCGGTCAAGACCGCAATTATTTCTGTGGTTTTGAATATTCTTTTCGCAATGGGCCTGTTAAAAATTATGGGGCATGTGGGTGTTGCGCTGGCAACATCCATTGCATCATGGGCAAATGTGCTGATGCTGGTTTTTGCCTTGCAGCGCTCTAAACTGTTGCGGCTGGATGCCAGTTTCATGCCGCATATGCTAAAAATCGCGCTATGCGCGGGCTGTATGGCGCTGTTCCTATGGGGCGCTGGACCCATGCTTGATACGCATTTAATGACTGGCGGCAAATGGCTGGATGTCACGCTATTAGGGGCTTATCTGACGAGCGCTTGCCTTGTCTATGTTGTGGCATTACAGCTAACAGGCGCAATGACGTTAAAAGACGTTATGAAGATGATTAAAAGAGAGAATTAAATGAAGCGTATTTTTTCTGGCATGCAATCCACCGGACAATTGCACCTCGGCAATTACCTTGGAGCCCTGCGTAATTGGGTAAAGTTGCAGCAGGATTATGAATGCTTTTATGGCGTGATGGATTTGCATGCGATTACCGTTCCGCAAGATCCCCAAAAGCTTGCACAAAATACGCGTGAAGTTGCGGCGGCTTTTTATGCAGCTGGCATTGACCCTAAGAAATGCGCTGTTTATCCGCAAAGCGCTGTGCCCGAACACACCTATTTGAACTGGATTTTGGCGAACCATACGCCTCTTGGTTGGTTGAACCGCATGACGCAGTTCAAGGAAAAGGCATCGAAGAATAAAGACCAGGAAGTATTGGGGCTATATGCATATCCTGTTCTCATGGCGGCAGATATTCTGATTTACAAGGCAACCCATGTTCCAGTGGGCGAAGACCAAAAGCAACATCTGGAATTGTCACGTGATATCGCTGGTGCGTTTAATCGCCATTACGGTGTTGAGTATTTTCCATTGCCCGAACCCCAAATCATGGGCGAAGCAACGCGTGTGATGAGCCTGCGTGATGGCACCAAGAAAATGAGCAAATCGGATGAAAGCGATTATTCACGCATCAATTTGGTTGATAATGCCGATGCCATCGCAACCAAAATCAAAAAGGCAAAAACAGATACTTTGCCTTTCCCGGCAACACTGGATGAATTAAAGACCCGTGCGGAAGCGGATAACCTTGTGACCATCTATGCAACGCTCAATAACGAAACCAAGGAAGTAGTGGTCAACCGTTTTGCAGGTAAGACGTTCTCTGAATTTAAAACCAGCCTGATTGAAGTGGCAGTTGCGAATTTGGCGCCAATTACCAAGCGTATGGCGGATTATATGGCGGATCCTGCAGAAATCGACCGGATGATTTTGAAATCATTGTTCCGCGCGCGCGAAGTTGCTGAAAAGAATTTAAAAGAAATTAAGCAAATTGTTGGGCTGTGGGCAGCCGATTAGCTTAAGCAAATCGCGCTCATCTGCACGCCGTTTTGCAAATCATCAAGTAGCGTTCTGCGACGATAGCTGAAGAAGCGTTTTTCATCGCTCACCGTATCCAGCGCGATCGAGTGATTATAGGTAATGCCCGCTAATGCCAGACGTTTAGCAGCATAACCTGGTAAGTTGAACATATAATGCCCTTCCCGTGCGGCGGGCTTGAACAATGAACGATTTGTTTGGTCTTGCGTCAAGAATGGTTCGATAAATTCTGGGCCAACCTCGTATGAACCTTGCTGAATACATGGGCCGATGCAGCTATTAATTGCATCGCGGTTACCCCCTAATGCTTCTATGGCCTCTATCGTTGCTTCTAAAACGCCGCTGATTGCACCTTTCCAGCCGCAATGCGCCGCGCCAATAATGTGTTTTTCCGGTTCATAAAATAAAACCGGAGCGCAATCGGCAGACATTACTGCCAGAATAATCCCTTTTTGCGCAGTTACCATCGCATCTGCTTCGGGCCGCGCATGGCGCTGCCAGATTTCTGTAACGGTGATAACTTTATTGGAATGGATTTGTTTGCAGAATAAAAGTTTTTCTAATGGCTGGGAAAACTCATCTGCAATCCGGCGTTGGTTTTCATATACATTATCCAGTAAGTCGCCACTACCTATTCCGCAATTCAATCCTTCAAAATAGCCATGGCTTATGCCACCTACGCGCGTAAAGAAGCCATAGCTCGCAGCCGCAGGAGAAAAAGCAGGGGTTGTTAGAAAGGGAGTACTCATGCTTCGCATCCAATTGGCGGGGCCATGGTTTTATGATAATGACACATCACTTTAAATAAATGCCCCATTTGCTCCGATGCGGTAAGGCGGTGCAGGGCAGCATCAATCTGTTCCTGCTGTACCTGCGTTGCGTTGGCTTTTAAACGCTCTGCCCTTGTCTGTATGCCAAGCGTTTGCAAAAAATCCCCCATGGGTTGCAGCGCAGAACAATGAATACCCGTGCGCAATGCAATTGTTTCGAACGGTGTGAAATCCACATGCGCTGTAATATCAGTATCGCCAATATGCTTAAAGACCGGTGACATTTTTTTATCAAAAATTGCCTGCACGGTATTGGCAAGTTCAGGCCCTGCATACCCATAATCAATAATCAGCGCAGCACCACCTTGTATATTCAATTGGCTGTCAAATGCTTCAATCCATTCATTCGCGCAAGTATTGATTTCTGCAATGGCGCCCACAGGTGCTTCTTGGAATACAGTATCGCTAAATAATGATTGGTGTTCTTTTTTGGCTGGAAGCACCGCATAGGCAAAATTGTTTTCCACCAATCCAACTGCACGCATGCCCCAGCCATTCACGGTCTTTACAAAAGGCTGCACCGCAAACGCATCAAAGAATTCATTGCAAAACATAATCACGGGGCCGTTCGGAAAATCACGTAAATCGGCTACCCAGTTGGCATTTTGCCCATACAGCGTTGCCTGTTGCTTTGCCTTTAAATACGGGCTTTTTTCAAGCATATAGCATTGCGCCGCGCTTAAAAATTCTGGCGCGACTCTTGCCGTGCGCAACACATCGGCCATCAATGTCCCGCGTCCCGGGCCACATTCCAATAAGGTAAAACGATCAGGTGAGCCAAGCTTTAGCCACACATCAATGCACCACAGCGTGATCATCTCTCCGAATAGCTGGCTGATTTCCGGTGCGGTTGCAAAATCTTGCAATGGGTCATGGGTATTGTAATAGCCAAGCGTAGGGTGGAATAAGCATGTTTCCATAAAACGGGCAAACGGCATCGCGCCATGGGTGTTGATGTCATCACGAAGCAGCGATTCAAGATCATTCATGTTATGCAGCTTTTAATCGGCTTTTCCATACCAGCCATATGCCAAAGGCAATCATGGGAATGCATAGCAATTGTCCCATGGTCGTGCCGCCCGCTAAAAAGCCGATTTGCACATCCGGTTCGCGGAAGCATTCAACAAAGGAGCGGAAAATGCCGTATAAAATTAAAAACATACCGGACAGAAACCCTTCCCGTTCGCGTAATGTCTTGTTTTGCGTGAGGATGCCCAGAATAACTAGTAATACAATGCCTTCTAATGCCGCTTCGTATAATTGGCTGGGGTGGCGCGGCAAATCACCGCCACGCGGGAATACCATTCCCCATTCCACATCAGTAGTGCGCCCATACAGCTCACCATTAATAAAATTCGCAATTCGTCCGAAGAACAATCCAATCGGCGTAACGCATGCCATGATATCGGTCATGGCAAAGAACCGTAGCTTATTCACACGGCAGAATAAAAGCGTTGCGATAATCACGCCAAGCAATCCGCCGTGGAATGACATGCCGCCATGCCAAATCATCAGCGCGTCGAGCGGATGGGTTAAATAAAAATCGGAATTATAAAACAGCACATAGCCAGCGCGCCCGCCCAGCAAAATGCCCAGCACAAGCCAACTGATAAAATCGGTGAAATGCGCAGGAGTGGGGCCAGTTTGCGCTTGCGCTGCCAATTTCTGGGCATAGCGCCAGCCAAAAACAACCCCCGCGATATAGGCAAGGGCGTACCAACGAATAGCCAAAGGGCCGATTTGCAGGGCAACAGGATCGATGTTAGGAAATGTAAGCATTGTGTATTATATACAGCATTTTCCGGAAAAGTGGATACCGGTTTTCCTGAGAAAATGCGATAATACAAAGAGCGATTCAAAAAGGAGTGATGACCAGCATGAAAGAACGACTATTAGGCCGCATAGCCCCCCTTAGCGCAAAACTGGGAAAAATGGGTAGTCAGGTTTTTACATCGGCAACAGCATTGCGTCAGGAAATTGAATCGCTCAGCATCGAACGTCTCGAGCGCCTGGCGCGCAATTTAAATCTCGCGAAACGCAATGAATTTGAATCGCTACAAGCCATGGTCAAGGAGATGCGCAATGTGCAGGAAGAAATCCGCACACGGCTCGATGTATTGGAGCGCGCCGCAGGTATTAACAGTTCATTAAGAAACAAATCAACATCTAAAAAATCATCAGGCAAATCGCCGGTCAAATCGCGTGCCAACTCAGGCAAAAATCGCGTCGCCAAATGAATCTTTTGCGAAATTAGTGAGCATACGAGTCAAAAGAGTCACAGCGGCTCGGCGAAGTGTGATTCAATAGACACGCTTCGCGAATACCGTGAAAAAATATTGTTCACATCCCTTGCGGCGCAGATTCAGCTTATGTCACCTTGGCTCTCAGTTTGGTGCGTCGCGTCGCGGTGACCCGAACAAAAAATCAAAATAAATCGCCGATGTTCAGGGCTGGTTTTTAGGAGCAGTAAATTAATGTCCATGCAGTTGCAGGAAAAACAGCCGCATCACCCCAACCCACTCGATATGGTGGAGGAAATCGTTCTTGCCAATCAATGGCACTTCGAACGTGCCCATGATGACGAGCTAGTCGTCGAAATGAATGGCGCATGGTGCAATTACCGTTTGTATTTTCATTGGCAACGCGACATCTCGGCGCTGCAATTCACCTGCCAGTTTGATATGAAGGTGCAAGATCCACGCGTTCAGTCCACCTATGAACTCGTTGGCCTTATCAACAATCGCTTATGGTTTGGCCATTTCGATTTATGCGCCGAAGAAAAAACCCCGTTATTCCGCTATACCAGCCTTTACCGTGGCTCGCACGGTCCGGCGCTGGAACAGCTTGAAGATATGGTGGAAATCGCCATTACCGAAAGCGAACGCTTCTACCCCGCATTCCAATATGTGATTTGGGGCGGTAAAAACCCTGAAGAAGCGATGACCGCCGCAATGCTCGATCCCGTTGGTAGGGCATAAGGGGCTCACCTTAATCCTCCTGATTTCCTAATCCTCTTCCCTTCAGTGGGTTAGTGCGCCTATAAATAGGCATGATAAAGAATCTTGTACTTGTCGGTTGTGGTCACATGGGCTTTGCAATGCTACAGCCCTGGGTCAATAAACATGCCGCTGAAAATATCTGGGTTGTTACCCCTGATGCTGCATCGCTGCGTGGCATGCAGGAAAAAGAAGGGGTGCGCCATGTGGCCTATCCCAATACGCTGCCATCCGATGTAAATCCAGATGTAATTGTGTTTGCGGTAAAACCGCAGATTCTTGAAGAGGTGATTGCTGAATATACCGCTTACCGGCATAGCCTTTTCCTTTCAGTTGCTGCTGGTAAAAAGCTTGATGTCTATGAACGCAAACTAAGCCCAGCGGCGCGGATTGTTCGCGTCATGCCCAACTTGCCTGCCAAAGTGGGGGAGGCTGCAACCCTTCTGGTTGCCAATTCGCAAGTCACGATGGTCGATATCAAAAACACCGAAAAATTATTGGGTATGCTTGGCACCACTGCATGGCTGAAAGACGAAAGCCTGATGGATGTCGCAACGGCATTATCCGGGTGTGGCCCTGCCTATTTTTATTTACTCAGCGATATTTTAGGTGAGCTCGGGGCAGAAATGGGACTGCCCAAGGAATTGTCAACCGCGCTTGCAAAGCAAACCATGATTGGCAGTGCGGGATTGTGGAAACAGGAAATGCTTCCAGCGCATACGATGCATCAGAATATCGCGGTAAAAGGCGGATTGACCGAAGCAGCTTTGCAGGAACTGATGCAACAAGATGAGCTAAAATCACTGATGCGCAAGGCATTGATCGCAGCCAGCGAACGCGGCAAAAAACTATCGGATTAAGCATGGCTACCAAAAAAACCAAAACAGCAAAAAAAAATGCGCCGGATTTTTATGCGCGCTTTTTTGCATTGGTAGAAAAGCGTGGTTGGTTTGCTCTAACGCTTCCAGAAATCGCAAAAGCAACCGGCGTTAGTCTTTCGCAGCTTTTGGAAACGTATGGCGATAAATCCGAAATCCTCACGCAGTTCGGCAAAAAACTTGATGTGCAGCTTGCGCACACTGCCGTCAGCAGTGACGAGCCATTGAAAGACAAATTATTCGATGTGGTGATGCAACGGTTTGATGCGCTTGCGCCATACCGCGCAGGTTTGATTCGACTAGTTGAAGATATGCAATCGCACCCGATTAGTGCGGTGGTGCTATGTCTTGAAACAGTATGTGGCTTTACCCGTTCTATGGCCTTGATGTTTGAAATAGCGGGTATATCAACAACAAATCCGCGTGCGGTTTTTGGGGTTGTAGGGCTGAAAATCGTATATTTATCAACATTACGCACATGGAAGTATGATGATAGCGCCGACCTTTCGGCGACTATGGCAACGCTTGATCGCGGTCTTACCCGCCTGGTATCCATGTTGCGTTTTGATAGATAGCTTGCGTTATTGTGCATCCCCAGAAAGACCGTGACTTTTTATGTGTTTTCGGGCATAAAATGGGTCAGCTAACACACCTTAAGGAGCACTATTCCTATGGCAAAGCCAAACGCAACTAATTCGAACAACGAACAACCTTCAGCAAATGGGTTTACAAACATCATGGATTTTTCAAAGTTTATGCCGAATATGACAGCCATTCCCGGGTTTGACATGGAAGCCCTCATGCAGGCACAACGCCGTAACGCGGAAGCATTTACACAAGCTGGTCAGCGCGCGTTACAAAACATTCAGGCTATCATGCAACGTAGCAATGAAATGGCACGTGAAGGCTGGCAGGAAACATCGACTGCCGCTGCACAAATCATGTCTTCAGGCACACCTGAAGAAAAACTCGCCAAGCAAACCGAAGTGACCAAGGCATCCATCGAAAAAGCTGTTTCAAACAGCCGTGAGCTGACCGAAATGCTTACCAAATCCAACATGGAAACCGCTGAAGCCTTAACCAGCTGCTTTACTGAAGCAATGGATACTGTACGTACCGCTTGCTCACGCAAGTAATGCAAGCGAAAACCAATTTAAAAAGCGCGGTGTAATACCCGCGCTTTTTTTATGGAGATATCTAAATGACCGGCGTAATTAGCTATGATGATTTCATGAAGGTGGATATCCGCGCCGCGACCATTATCGCCGTTGAACCGTTTCCCGAAGCGCGAAAGCCTGCCTATAAACTCACCCTCGATTTTGGTGAAGCGATTGGCATTAAAAAATCATCTGCGCAAATCACCGCTCATTATAAAATGGAAGAGTTGATTGGGCGGCAGGTTATGGCGGTTGTCAATTTTTCCAAGAAACAAATAGGCCCGTTCATGTCGGAAGCGCTTACGCTTGGTGCGCCCGATGAAAAAGGCGAAGTTGTATTACTTGGAATCGATAAAAAAGTCCCCAATGGCGGCCGAATGTTTTAAATGTTTATGTTTTAGTAATCGCCGGTTTTGCGCTCGATAATCACGCCGCAGCTTTCTGTGCCTGGTAAAATGCCCAGCTTTTCCAATTCAACAATCACGCGGGTTACTTTCTTATCCTGCAAGCAATTCTGTGCAATACGGTCTGCCAGCGTTTCGATTAATGCTTCATGCTTGATATCAATCAGCGCCTGAAGGTTATTCTTATGTGCTTCGTAATCCACGACATCCGCCACCTTCTTGGATGAAAAGCCAATCGTATCATGTTGATACAATGTGATGTTCAGGCGGATTTTTTGCTTCTTGTTTTGCTCATGCGGGTGAATGCCAATAGCGGCATCGACAACCCAGTTCTTGATATAAATCGTACGCTCGCGTGACATGACTTTCCTATAAGGGTAAACGAAGAATGGCACGAAGGCCACCGTGTGGGCTGTCATCCAGCATCACGTCACCGCCATGGTGATGCGCGATATCCCGCGCAATGGTCAGGCCAAGCCCGACGCCACCGGTTTCAGGATTACGCGATGTTTCAAGGCGGGTGAATGGTTTGAATACTTCTTCGCGCTGGTCTTTCGGGATGCCGGGGCCGTTATCATCAATCATGATGTTAACGAATTTCTTGCCTTTTTCCGTTTCTATCCATACTTCCTTGCCATAACGCGCTGCATTGCCAATCAGGTTATTTATCGCACGTTTAATCGCAGTGGTACGCACAAATACAGTGACGTCATCGGGCGCATCCAAATGGATTTCAACATTGGCACGACGCGCGGAACTAACGACATCGGTTAGTAATTGTTCAAGTAAAATAGGTGTTGTCTCTTCGGTGTCATCCCCACGGGCAAAGGATAAATAGGCTTCAATCATCTGCGACATTTCTTCAACATCGGTCTTCAATTCATCAATATCGGGGCTATTAGGCATCAATTCCAATTGCAGTTTCATACGGGTAAGGGGGGTGCGCAAATCATGCGATACGCCATTAAGCATCGCGGTGCGCTGTGCCACTTGCCTGCGTAAACGGTCACGCATAATCATCAGGTTAATCGCCGCTTGGCGCACTTCAGTCGCGCCTTCTGGCCTGAAATCCGGCGTTTCTTCGCTTTTACCCATTTTTTCAGCAGCTACAGCAAGGCGCGTAATTGGACGGATTTGATTGCGTAAAAACAATATGGCGATAACCGAAAGCAATAACGATGTGCCAATCATCCATAGCACAAAAAATGATGTGGTCGGGGTATAAACTCGGCGTTCAGGAAAAACAACCGATAGCACGCCCTCATCCAATTGTACGTAAATCGAAATTTTCTCTTGCGCATAGCGTAAATCAAGCGCAAATCGGTAACCGATTTTTTCGCGCAAGGCTTTGAGCAACATTTGGCTCAGGATTGTCGAATAATCCCCGCGCATAGGGTAATCTCTAATCGTTTTACCCGGCAAATAATCCAGCGTGAGATAAAGATTATTTTCAACGCTTTGCTGTACACGTTCAATAACCTCATGCGGGTCTTCTTGCTGCATACGTTCAGCTATAACGGCAATTTCTCCAGCCAATGCAAACGCAAGGCGGTTGGCAACGGTTTGCCAATGGCGGTCATAAAATACATAAATCGCCAATGCCTGTGAAAGTACAACCGGCACCACCAAAATCAGCAACGCGCGCCCATAAAGACCACGTGGCAATATCCGCTTAATCATGCGCAAGAATGCCAAATCAAGTCGCAGGCGGCTGAAAAAAGATGTTTTGGGCATGCTTATTTGTCCCGTTCTGGTAATAGCATATAGCCCTCTCCACGCACGGTGACAAGATAGCGTGGTTGTTTGGGGTCTGGCTCGATTTTACGGCGAAGACGTGTAACCTGCACATCAATTGTCCGGTCGTTTATGGGCAATGTGCTGCGCAGAGCCATGTCCTCGCGGCTGATGGTTTCGCCGGGCGTACGGGCCAATACTTTCAAAAGGCTGGCTTCCACATCTGTCAGACGTTGGGTGCCGCTATCGCCGCGCAGTTCACCACGTTCCACATCAAACTGCCATTTACCAATCCAGATTTCTTTTTGTCCGTCTTTTTCCTTGGGAACACGGCGTAAAATAGCATCAACCCGCAATACCAATTCGCGCGGTTCAAATGGTTTAACCAGATAATCATCACTGCCAGCTTCCAGTCCTGAAATGCGGTCTTCCTTTTCACCGCGCGCAGTTAAAAGGAGAATAGGCAAGTGCTTCAAAAATTTGTGCTGGCGGATTTTACGCGTGAAACTGAACCCATCTTCGCCCGGCATCATCACATCAACGACCATCAAATTGACTTCAACCGTTTCCAGTTTTTGCGCAGCATCCATAGCGTCATGTGCCGTGGTAACCAGATAGCCATGATCGATAAGGTATTTGCGCAATAGCTCGCGCAATCGTTTGTCATCATCCACGACCAGAATATGGGGTTGCCAACTAAGCAATCAAAACTCGCTAAAAACGAGGGGTAAAAAAGGCGTCTTTTTCATACTGAAATTTTCCTGAACTCGGGCTAGATTAGAGGGAATCAGAAGGCTTGCCTATCCCCTCTAACCTTTTGATTTTATACCACCTCTCTCAGGATATCGCGTTCTATGTTCGGCAACTTGTTCGGTTATTTTTCTTCCGATATGGCCATTGATCTTGGTACAGCCAATACCCTTGTATACGTCAAAGGTAAGGGTATTGTTTTGAATGAGCCATCAGTTGTCGCGCTGCAAACGCTGCGCGGAAAAAAACATGTTCTGGCGGTGGGGAATGCCGCCAAGCAAATGCTGGGCAGAACGCCAGGAAATATTCAGGCCATTCGCCCGATGCGCGATGGCGTAATTGCTGATTTCGAAGTTGCCGAAGAAATGATCAAGCATTTTATTCGCAAGGTTCATAACCGGAATGCTTTCAGCAGTCCCGAGATTATTATCTGTGTGCCATCCGGTGCAACCGCGGTGGAACGTCGTGCCATCGGTGAATCTGCCGAAGCCGCAGGCGCGCGACAAGTATACCTGATTGAAGAGCCGATTGCCGCTGCCATTGGCGCAGGCTTGCCGGTGACTGAACCAACCGGTTCGATGATTGTCGATATTGGTGGTGGCACTACCGAAGTTGCGGTGCTGTCACTTGGTGGCATTGTATATGCGCGTTCGGTGCGCGTGGGTGGCGATAAAATGGATGAGGCGATTATTTCTTACATTCGCCGTTACCATAATTTGCTGATCGGTGAATCGACCGCTGAACTCATCAAGAAAACCATTGGCGCGGCATGCCCACCCGAAAAAGGTGAAGGCGAAAAGATGGAAATTAAAGGCCGCGATTTGATTAACGGCGTGCCAAAAGAAATCATCCTTTCGGAGCAGCAAATTGCAGAAAGCCTGCAAGAACCAGTAAGCCAGATTGTGGAAGCGGTGAAAGTGGCGCTCGAATGCACCCCACCAGAACTTTCAAGCGACATCGTCGATAAAGGCATTGTGCTCACCGGTGGTGGTGCGCTGCTGCGCCGCCTTGATTTGGTGCTGCGCAATGCAACGGGCCTTCCTGTATTTGTGGGTGAAGATCCACTCACCTGTGTGGCGCGCGGAACTGGCCGTGTGCTCGAAGACCCACGCCGCTTCAAGCATGTGCTCTTCAAACAAGACTAAAAACAGCTGCACACATTCTTTTCTTTTGGCGATAAACGCGTGAAGCAAAACTTTCGCGGGACGCACATACGCATATGTACGCTTGCGTTTCCACGATTTTTGCTTCACGCGTTTATCGCCAAAGCCGCTACGCTTAAAAGCTGTGTGCAATTGTTTCATATTTTAAGAAGTTTCTGTGAAAGCGCGCTTGCAGTCAGCCGACTACCTGCTAAAAGTACTAGAGGTCTGTTTTTAAAGAGGAATAATTCATGCCCGTTACGCATAGCAGAGGATTCTCATGGCTTGCGTTGCTCGGTATCTTCCGGCGCTTGTCGCTGTTGGTACTACTTGGTATTGCGTTTGTCATCCTGGCGCTGCAAATGGCGCGCCGCGATCGCTTAGAGGCACTGCGCGATAATGCGGTAAATGTGCTGACCCCGGTGCTTGAGGTGCT
>JANRLI010000025.1 GCA_033762625.1 Alphaproteobacteria bacterium | reverse complement strand
TCCATGTTGAACTTGGACGGGCAACTTCTCCTTTTGCATCTTTAAACCCTGCGCCCACCGTACCAAACAAGGTCTTGGTTTTATACTTCTGGATTTTGCCAATTTGATGCAGATGCTCGGCATTGGCAAGAATGCGCGATTTAAGCCATGGGTTCCATGTCTTGATGTGCAATCCTGCTTCGCCCCACATGGCATTGGCAGTAATCAGCGCAGCTTGAATGGTTTTGTCATCCATATTGCCTTTGATATCAATTACGCGCGGATGAACAATGATCTTAAGCGGCTTAGCATTCGCGCTGCCATCCGGATGGCGATTATCAAATGTGATTTTGTCCCCTTCGGTTGATAGTTCGTGATGGAAATTTTCCCCCCAATTCCCGGGACGCGATAGTTCGCGTTTCAGTGTATCTACAATCAACGTAACTTGCTCTGGTGTGAAATTATCGGCTGTACCAATATTTGCTGCGGCATCGCCAGTAAGCAGTGAAGCATCCGGTGGTGTCGCTGCTCCCGTTGGCGTAGGATCTAGTGCGCGAATGTGTGCTGCTTGCTGTTCTGCCTGTTGCAATTCACGTTCAGCTGCTTCACGAGCAAGCTTCAATCGCTGATTTTCTTGTTCGCCGTCAGTGATATGTTGATGCAGTTCCGCGAGCTTGCGCTCTGCCTCCACTTTAGTGTCACGGGCTCTATCGCGCAGCGCGCGCTCAGCTTCATAGGCTGCTTTTGCCTGATGCGCAAGCGCTGCAAGACGCGCAGCCTCCGCGCGTATATCTGTTGCAGTTCGCAATTTACCCGCAGCGGCCAAAGATGCTGCATCGACATCGGCTTGTGTTCCTGTTGTGCTTGCTAAGGCAGCAATTGCTCTGCTCAGTTCTGCCTGCGCATCATCGCGCTCGCGCTCTGCTGTAACCGCAAGAGCATCTTGGGCTTGCGCTGCTGTGTACGCAGCGCTGCTTTCCCGACGTTTTTGCGTGGTGCTTCTTTCTTTTTCATCAAAAGCTGTATCGGCTAACGCCTTTTCCTGCTCAAGCGCAGGTAGACGCAAACGATGTGAAGCGAGCGTTCTTAAATTATTTGCTTCTGCTTGTTTGGCGATGGTTACGCGCTCATTTGCAATTCGTATGAGTTCATCTGCGGGATCAGCCGGTGCAATTACAACGCTGGGTCCAGTTGAAGGAGTAGCTGAAGGTGTGCCCGATGCAGCGCCCGTTGGTGTTGCAGTTGGCGTCGCAGAAGGTGTTGCAGTTGGCGTTGCAGAAGGTGTTGCAGATGGCGTCGCAGAAGGTGTTGCAGTTGGCGTTGCAGAAGGTGTTGCAGTTGGCGTCGCAGAAGGTGTTGCAGTTGGCGTTGCAGAAGGTGTTGCAGTTGGTGTTGCAGTTGGTGTTGCAGTTGGCGTTGCAGTTGGCGTTGCAGTTGGCGTTGCTGACGCAGTTCCAGAAGGAGTGCCAGAGGGAGTCGTACTCATCAAAAATTCCGCTTAAAAAATCTTAAATCGATTTCCAAATATATCACGGGATACTGAAAGTATAGGATTCATAATGATTAAAATTCACCAGATGGCCTGTAAGCCGGGTTTTGTCATCGCACCTTTAACAGTGTTAAGACGGTCATTCATCTAGCATGTGAATTACTTCACATGTCATGCAACCTACCCGGATGGTTAATGGTAAGATCAGCCAACCATCCCTATTTGGTCTTGCTCCTGGTGGGGTTTGCCATGCCGTTTTTATCACTAAAAACGCGGTGCGCTCTTACCGCACCATTTCACCCTTACCAACCCCCCGTCTTAGAAGCTGTTGGCGGTATCTTTCTGTTGCACTTTCCCTGAGGTCACCCCCGCTGGCTGTTAGCCAGCACCATAATCTTATGGAGCCCGGACTTTCCTCCCCAATCTTGCGAAAAAGGCGACCATCCAGCCATCTGGTGAAGTCGTAACAATACAACAAAAAGTGTTAAAAAGAATAGTTGCATAATTGCAACAAAACCAGCCTGACTCGTTGATTAATATTGGTAATTTGATTTTTGCCTATGGCCAAATGATTAAAAATGCTAACCCATGAGATGCATTTCAAACCATATCGAGGAAAACACATGAAGACGAATAATGTGATCGGCAAACTTGCAGCAGCAGCGTTGGTCGCTGCGCTTTTCATCCCGGGTTCAGCACAAGCTTATCCAAAGCAAGGCTGGTATATCGGCGCGGGTGCTGGTGTGAACTTCCTTCAAGATAATGATGCGAAGATTGGCGCAACCACCAACCGCATTGAATCAGACCCAGGTTTTATCCTTGATGGTTCGGTGGGTTTCGGTTTTGAAAACCAGTTTCGCCCTGAATTCGAAATCGCTTACCGCCGCAACAGCGTTGATAAGGTAACGGGCACTGGCGCAGGTACTTCCACCGGTAACTTTGACAGCGTCGCCTTCATGGGCAACTTGTTCTATGACTTCCAGACCCAATCCGGCGTAACCCCATATTTGGGTGCGGGTATCGGGGGCGCGCTGATTGGTGCGAATGATGCAGGCCGCGTATTTGGCGGTAACCTTTTTAACAACCAGCCATTCCAGTTTGCCTACCAAGGTATTGCCGGTTTGTCATACGAACTTAGCGAACGCTGGGACGTAACCGCAGACTATCGTTACTTCGCAACCATCGATCCCGAATATAAGACTGCTGTTGGCGGTTTCACCACCAGCGAAGCTGAATACCGCAACCACACCTTCTTGATCGGTTTGCGCTATGTGTTTGGTATCGAACGCGAAGTGCCAACCCCCGTTGCGATGCACACCCAGCCACGCGCTGTAACCGTTGTGCCAGCCCAGCAAATGATGATGGTGCAACAACCACAGCCGATGATGATGCAGCAGGTTCCGCCCGCACCACCGGTTGTTCCAGAAACTTATATTGTGTTCTTTGATTTCGACAAAACCTACCTTACCGCCGAAGCCAAAGAAACCATCCAACGCGCAGCCGATGCATTCCGCCGTGGCGGTGTAGCCCGCGTTCAAGTAACCGGTCACACCGATACCCGTGGCAGCACCCGCTATAACAAGCGTTTGTCAGACCGCCGCGCCGCGATGGTTCAAGGTTACATGGTTAGCCTTGGCATTCCACGTGATGAAATCACCACACGTGGCGCTGGCGAAAGCGAGCTGATGGTTCCAACGGCAAACAATGTTCGTGAAGCCAAGAACCGCCGCGCAGAAATCGTACTGGTTCAATAAGCGGTTTCTGAATAGCTAATTAAAAACGCCGCATGCATGTGCGGCGTTTTTTTTATGGCCAAATTGGCTGTGAAATAGCACTTTTAAAAATACGGTTGTGAAACAAGCGTTTATCAAAAATGTTTCACGTGAAACACAAGTCGCGGTTGAACACAGTGATTTAGCAAATTTTTTATAGACAAAAACGCAGCAGCATTTGCGATGTTTTCAAAATGCAAATTGAAATTTGGTTTTTAGGATTTTTCGAAGTTGTTCATACGAAGCAATTACTGGGGCTTGAGTTTGATGAGCGTATTTTCATTAATTCCACCTCTGGGCATTAATCGATTCAAGGTGATTAGATTGTTCTGCGCCATTTTTTTAAGCCATGCATGTAATATTTTATCTGTGACAGCAGGAAGTTGAAGAATGTCTTTAGCAAGTGCAGAATATTTTACCTCGTTTTTGGATTGCAAAAAAAATACAATTCGTTCAGGACCAATTTTTTCTGAATAAGAATGTAATTCTTCTAGAGGTGTAGCCTCAGGGATTTCAGCAGGGCCAAACAAATCGCTCATTCCCGTTTTCTCAGTCTTTTGCTTATAGGCGGCTACCTTCCTAACCTCATCGTATTGTTCTAATGATTTCTCCCGAATTTTATGAAATTGCTGCAAACCTTTTAAATGTGTTGTTGCATAAATAAGATAGAACCAAGAACGATCCATCGTTCTGTGTAGTATAGGCGAGTATGTAACAAGCCAATCTAATTTTGATGATATTCTTCTTAATCGCTGGCAATATAATTCAACAACGGCTGCTTCGTGGGTAATCCCTGCGTTCTCAAGGTCGCTTAATTCACTTTCCCACGCGCCGCCACCAAAAAGTTTTTCAAAACTTGCTTTAATTTTTTCTCGTTCATCGCCAACAAATCGTTTGATGTCGTTGAACATAAAATTAATTAAAAACTCTCCTTTTTGTTGAAAGAGAGGTTTAATTTTATCATAGGAATAGCCTGTCCATCCTGTGGGATCGATAAATATAAAAGCAAAGCTATTGCCCACGTATTTTTTTATATCAGATATAAGGTTTTCAAAGTCACCATTAAGAACTTCGGTATGAATGCCCTCTAGTTGATTGGATTGAATATACGTTTTTAATTGCTCGCATCGTGAGCGATTTTCTTCAATAAACAGGCAGCGAATAATTTTTTTTCTTTTATAGGTTGTTTCGGCATGTTGTCGGACTTCAGATAGCTTTTTTAATGCAATAGAAAAAGAAGTGTCAGAATAATTCCCATCTTTCGATTCCCATGGCCCAGAAAAACCATCCACATATACTAATTCGTCTCTGCTGTACAAAATATGGTAGGCAAGTGTCTTAATGTAATCACCAAACAGAATGTGTTTTGCGAGAGTTTGTTCGCGTCCCTCATATAAAAAGTTTTGTGCTGAATTTTGTGCACACATTATTCGGCTGCCTCTAAATAAAGAACTGCTGGATTAGAGGCTGTTTTCGAAAGGGCAGGGAACTGACTCCATAATTTACCTTGCAGAAGTCTGCCTCCAGACTTTGGTCTATATCCCCCCCATTGCTTGAAGAAGAAGGGTACTTTTTGTTTTACACATTGGTTTTTTACAGATATTGCCCATTCTGGCTCCATTGGTCGTGCATTTGGGCCGCTTTCACCGCCTGCAATAACCCAATGAATACCGGATAATTGTAAATCACCAGGAGGGCCAATAAGTGGTTCTACAGATAAGAATCTAATTGAAGCATTGGTTTCTTGTAGATGTGTTATGCGTGAAAGTTTGGTACTATTTTCTACAGAAACACCTAACCAAATATGCTCAGGTGCTTTCCCTTTTTTATAACGATTGTTTATGTATTTCTTCATCAAAGAGCTGCGCTTTGTGAGTACTTGAAAAACATGCCAATCGGCCTTTTCCATAGTATCAAAGACGCTATCTATATGTTCGATGGGAATTTCTTTATGAAAAAGATCACTCATGGAATTTACAAAAACCAAACGAGGCTTTTTCCATGCGAGAGGTTGAGTTAATCTTTCAGGCCTGATTTTTAAATCAAAACCATTTTCAAATGGATGACCTTTGACTCCACGAAAACGCTCGGAAAATCTTTCTGCATAACAAAAATCACAGCCCAAACTAATTTTCGTGCAACCTGTAACGGGGTTCCAAGTGCTATTGGTCCACTCAATGGTACTTTTATCAGCCATCACTCATCCTATAAGAACATAAAGTGAACGTAGCAAATGTTGATACTATAGTCTAGTTATAAGTATGCGGGGTATGGGGGAGGTAAGATCTACCCCACAATATCCTTAAACCTATCTGTCGCTTCAATAAGTGCGCTGCGGATACCGGGTTCGAGTGCGGCGTGGCCAGCATTAGGAACGACGATGAAATCCGCTTCCGGCCATGCTTTATGCAATTTGAATGCATTGGCAACCGGGCACACCATGTCATATCGCCCATGCACGATGACACCGGGGATATGGCGGATGCGCGCGATGTTATCGATCAACTGCGTTTCGGGTTTGAACAAGTTGTTTTTGAAATAATGCGCTTCAAGCCGCGAGATGGATGCGGCGCGTTTACCATCATCAGGATTTGATTGAACATCCGGGTTGGGGAGGAGGGTGGAGCAGGCGCTTTCATATTGGCTCCACGCCGCATAGGCCCGCACGCGGATATTCGGATTTGGGTCATCCATCAATTTCAGATACGCATCCAGCAGATTGCCGCGTTCGGCTTCGGGCACCAGACTTGCGAAGGCTTCCCACGCATCGGGGAATACGGTGGCAAGGCCATAAAGGAACCAGTTGATTTCCCATTGTTCGAGCAAGCAAATGCCGCGCAGGATTAAACCCAGCACACGCTGCGGATGCGTTTGGGCATAAGCCAATGCAAGCGTGCTGCCCCATGAACCCCCAAACACATGCCAGCGTTCAAGGCCAAGGTGCATACGCAGCTTTTCCATATCATCAATCAGATGCTGCGTTGTATTTTCCGCCATTTCGCCATGCGGGGTGGATTTACCCGAACCGCGCTGGTCGAACAGAATGATGTGCCAGTGCTTGGGGTCAAAGAAACGGCGATGCACGCTTTGCGTGCCAGCGCCCGGCCCGCCATGCAGGAATACCACCGGCGTGCCTTTGGGGTTGCCGCTGGTTTCCCAGTATAAATCGTGAAGCTCGCTGACCTTGAGCCGCCCGGTTTGATAAGGCTCAATCGGGGGAAAGAGTTCACGGCGTTTCACTGCAATTCCACCTTTTGGCCCACCTTTTGGACTGCAAAACGCGCCGTTCTGTGCGCGGCAACGCGCGTACCACAACGTACGCTTGCCTTGCCGTGCTCGAACACCACGTTTTTCGCCTCAAAAATTGGGATTGTACCATTTGAAAGCATCGTGGATGAGCCTTGCAAGGTTAGCCTTTGTAAGCAAGTTGTTGCAGATGACGCAGGGCCAGGTTCAACATGGCAAAGTCAGCATGGCGCGTTGCGGCAATTTCGCCAAGCATTACGCTGTATTGACGTGCAATATCGGCCTTGGGTTCCACCCAGTTTTCAATAAGCAGTTCGGGTTTTGCCTTGGCCGAGGAAGCAGGGGATGCTTTCGCGCCCTTCTTGCCTTTGGCTGCTGGCGCAACTTTACCGCTGCTTACTTTACCATTTGCTTGCAGCACCAGATTGGTAAGCACCGATTGCATATCATACAAATCATCAACCAGATTGGTTGCGGCTTCGCGTTGCCATACGTTTTCGGAGGATAAATCGCGTGCCTGCGTGCGCAGCCAGAAGATGCGGAAGCGTTGTTCAACGGCAAAATACAATTCCGCCACGCTTTCAAGGCTGCGGCCGGTTTTTTCCGACAAGCTGACGATTTCAGGGATGTGCGCCAAGACAGGCAGGCCCAGAATATCGTCAATAATCTTGGAAGGTACGCCAGCCTTGCGGAAATCGGCGGCGCGCTTTTCGTTTTCATCACGGGTGATGAATTCATCGGCGCGCTCGCTCATCCACTTGCGCAGCGTTACCACCGCATCGCCATGCTTTTTAATCAAGGCTTCGCTGCTCGCGATAGTGGAATGGCGAACATACCACGGGGTTGCGCGTTCAATCATTTTGGCAAGGCGGGTGTAGAGTTCGGTTGTGACCTTGCTGTCAATTTTGCCTTCCAGCTTTTCGATTTCATTCCATGTGGTGCGCAGACCATAAACGGTGCGAAGCACGGCATAGGCGCCTGCAATTTCCGCAGCCGATTTGCCGGTCTTTTCCTGCATCAATTGAATAAGATGCGTGCCGCCACGGTTGATGAGGCTGTTGGTTGTAAAGGTTGCGATGATTTCACGGCGCAAGCGGTGGGTGCGAATGGCATTCGCATATTCCGTTTGCAGCGCTTTGGGGAAGTAGATGAACAAATCACCTTCCAGCGCGGGGTTATTCGGCAATTCGCTTGCCAGAATTTCCTCGTATAAATCGATTTTCGCATAGGCCATCAGCACTGCCAATTCAGGACGGGTTAGGCCTTTGCCTAAACGTGCGCGTTCCTGAATGGCTTCGTCATTGGGCAAAAATTCAACCTTGCGGTTCAGCAGACCCTTGCGCTCCAGCGCGGTCATGAGCCGTGCATGGATGGGCAGCAATTCAGCCGCGCGCGCTTGCGTGACCGTAAGCGCCAGCGTTTGCAGATGGTTATCGCGCAAGACCAGACCAGCCACATCATCGGTCATTTTGGCCAATAATGCATTGCGTGCCTTGGTTGACAATTTGCCGGAGGCCACCGCAGGAGCGAGCAGGATCTTGATATTCACTTCATGGTCGGATGTATCGACGCCCGCGGAGTTATCAATTGCATCGGTGTTCAAACGGCCACCACGCAGCGCATAGGAAATACGCGCCTTTTGCGTCATGCCAAGGTTTGCGCCTTCGCCGATCACCTGTGCTTGAACGCTTTCGGCATTCACGCGGCAGGCATCATTGCTGCGGTCGCCCACATCGGCATCGTTTTCATCTTCCGCCTTGATATAGGTGCCGATACCACCGAAATAGAGCAACTCGACCTGTGCTTGCAGCATCGCTTGCATCAGGGCATCCGGGGTTACGCTGTCGGACTTGATATTGAACAGCTCGCGCGCTTCTTTTGATAATTGAATCGTCTTGGCATCGCGGTTGTAAACGCCGCCGCCTTTGCTAATCAGCTTTTTTTCGTAATCGCTCCACTGGCTGCCCGGTAAATCGAACAGGCGTTGGCGTTCAACAAATGATTTTGCGCTGTCGGGCGATGGGTCGATAAAAATATGCTTGTGGTTAAACGCACCAACAAGGCGGATATGCTGTGATAACAACATGCCGTTGCCGAACACGTCGCCCGCCATATCGCCGATGCCGACAACCGTGAAATCTTCCTTCTGGATGTCTTTGCCCATTTCGCGGAAATGGCGTTTGATGCCTTCCCATGCGCCGCGTGCGGTAATGCCCATGCCCTTATGGTCGTAGCCAGCCGAGCCGCCCGATGCGAACGCATCGCCCAGCCAGAAACCGTATTCAATGGAAAGCGCATTCGCAATGTCAGAGAATTTTGCCGTGCCTTTATCAGCCGCAACCACCAGATACGGATCATCTTCGTCATGGCGTACCACGTTTTTCGGCGGAACAATTTTTTCGCCTACGCGGTTATCGGTAATATCCAATAATCCGCGCATCATGATTTGGTAGCAGGCAATGCCTTCCTTGCCCATATCAGCAGGTTTGGGGTCTTTCACCACAAAGCCGCCCTTGGAACCCACGGGCACAATCACGGTGTTCTTCACCTGCTGTGCCTTCATAAGGCCCAGAACTTCGGTGCGGAAATCTTCACGGCGATCTGACCAGCGGATGCCGCCACGTGCAACCTTGCCGCCACGCAAATGAATGGCTTCGGTGCGCGGGGAGTAAACGAAAATTTCCACGTGTGGACGTGGCAGTGGCAGACCATCCAATTTCTTGCTGTCGAGTTTAAACGACAGATAGGATTTGGGTTCGCCGTTTTCATCTTTTTGGAAATAGTTGGTGCGCAAGGTGTTTTGAATGACGTTGAGCGCGCGGCGAAGAATGCGGTCTTCTTCCAGCATGCTGACATCTTTCAAATATTCCGCGATGTCTTTTTCCAGCTTTGCGGATTGCTTTGCGCCTTCCTTGCCTAATTCAGGATTATGACGCGCGATGAATAACTGCGCCAATAAACGCGCCGCCTTTGGATGTTGCGATAGGGTGCGGATGATCGCCTGTTCGGAATAGGGCAGGCGTGCCTGGCGCAGATATTTGCCAATGGCGCGCAAAATCACCACTTCGCGCCAGTTCATATCGGCGAGCAGAATAAGCTGGTTATAAGCATCGGCTTCGACTTGCTTGTTCCATACTTTGAGCAGGCATTCTTCGAACTTGGCTTTTACCTGTTCAAGGTTGATGGAAATGCCCGGCTTTACTTCCGCATGGCAATCTTGAATCCACACCGATTGCGTCGCGCCCGCGGGTTTGATTTCATAAGGCCCCAGAACCGCGTTGGTCTTTAAGCCCATATCCTGCATCATCGGCAGAATAAGTGATAAGGATAATGGCGCATTTGGAGAGAACCATTTCAGATGAATGCGCTCCGCGCTGCCGCCTGCTGGACGATAAAGATTCAATTCCAGCGCATTGTTTTTAAGAACATCTTCGATAAAGGCCAAATCTTTGAGTGACTCATTTGCATTGACGGTTTCACAATAGGAATCCGGGAATGCATCGGCATAGGTGTTGGCAAGCTGCAACCCGCGGTTCTCGCCAAACGCTGCAACCAGCTCGTTGCGCAAACGGCCAGACCAGCCGCGGCTTGCGTCTTCCAGCTCATGCTCCAGCTTGGCGCGGTCATAGGTGGGGATTTGGCCCTTGGATGTGCGCACGACAATAAAGATTTGTGCCAACGATTCATTGGTGATCTTTACGTTGAAATCACTGGATGCGCCGTTGAACGTCTTCATCAGGATGCGCTGGAATTCTTTGCGCAGCTTGGTGATATATAAATCACGTGGAACATAAATCAGGCAGTTCACGAAACGCTCGAACGCATCATGACGGATGAACAAGGCAAGGCGTTGGCGTTCTTGAAGATCCAAAATGCCAAGCGCGGTTTCCAACAATTCTTTTGCAGAAATCTGGAACAGTTCATCACGCGGATAGGAATTCAGAATATGCGTGAATACTTTTCCGTTATAGCTGCGCGGATCAAGGCCGGCATGGTCAAGTGCGTAGGAAATTTTTTCGCGGATAAGCGGAACATCTTTGGCCAAACGGTTATAGGATGACGAGGTAAACAGGCCCACAAATAGGCGTTCGCCAACCAGCTTGCCCTGTGCGTTGTAACGCTTGATCAAAATCGCGTCCATCGGCGTGGTGCGGTGAACCACCGATTGTTTATAGGTTTTGGTAATCAGCGCCAATTGCTTGCGTTCAAGGAAGTGGTGGATGTCGGATGGCTGGCTGCCTTCGCCTTCTTCGCCAAAGAACATGACGGATACCGCATCGCTCAGGATTCCAAGCCCGCTGCCCTGCGTCGTCGTCAGGTGCATGTTCTTACCTGTCCCTGACACATGGTAATCGCGCGCGCCTAGGAATGTAAAATTATCCGCTTCAAGCCATGCAAGGAAGTTTGCGGTTTCTTCGCGTTCACCAACTGGCAGGCCAACGGTTTCATTGCGCGGCAATTCGGTGATGGTTTCCATGATCTTGGTGCGCATCGCAGACCAGTCGCGCACAGCAAGGCGAACATTGTATAGCACGCGTTCAAGGTTTGCGGTGATTTCGGCAAGCTTGGCCGCTTCATGGGTTTCATCGATTTCGATATACATCCATGACTCAACGCTTAGTTCATCCGGTGAGGTTGTCTTGCCAGCAAAATGTTCAAATTGATTACGTTCATTACGCACAATGTGCACAACCGGATGAACAACAAGATGAATGCCAAGACCCATGCGGTTGAGTTCGCCGGTGGTGCTATCAACAAGGAAGGGCATGTCGTCATTCGCAACCATGATGACGGTGTGACGGCTGACATACCCGTCTTTTTTCAGCGATGGGTTTAATACGCGCAGCTTGGGCGTGCCGCGTTTGCGTTCATGGATAAACGCTGAAAAGCTTTCCGCGATGGCCGATAAGTCATGGTCATGGAATTGGGTGCGGTCACGGGCAGGGATGTGTGATGAAAGTACCTTTTTGATTTCTGCTCCAGTTTTGGATGGTTTACTGGCTTCCTTTACGGCGTTTTTTGCTGTGGGGGATTTGGATTCTTTTTGCGATTTTTTGGATGCGGTACGGGCAGCGTTCACGGTTAAAAACCTTTTTCAGAAAAGGGGTTAGTCCCCAAAATTGATGTCGGGACTCAATAAGGTAAGAAACATGACAACAGGAGTAGGAAATCTCAAGTCTTTTGGTTATGTTAGGCTTCTTTTTTCGACAGTTTTCATCAATAGGAACAAACCATGCCCACAGCTTTAGAACGACTTTCCGCGCTCGGCATCACCCTGCCAACACCTGCAAACCCCGTTGCCGCCTATGTTGCAACGCAGCGAGCCGGAGATTTGCTTTTCGTGTCAGGGCAGTTACCCCGCAAGGACGGCGTTTTGCTCCATGAAGGGCTTGTGGGCCGCGACGTAACCCTTGAAGAAGCGCAGGCCTGCGCCAAGCTTTGCGGCCTTCATATTCTGTCACAAGTCGAAGCGGCTGTGGGATTAGCCAAGGTTAAACAATGCGTGAAGCTGACCGGTTTTGTGGCATCCATGCCTGATTTCACCCAGCAGCCTGTGGTTATCAATGGCTGTTCGCAATTGCTGATTGATGTGCTTGGCGAACAGGGCAGACATAGCCGCAGCGCGGTTGGCGTTGCTGCGCTGCCCATCAATGCACCCGTAGAGGTTGAGGCAATCTTTTTGGTTAGCTGATATTAGCCAACCACCTTGATGAAATGTTAAATGAATCGTTGCACAGTCAGTTCAGCGATTTGTTTTGCTGAATGCACGCCCATCTTTTAACGTGATGTCATGATTGCCGAACAAGATTTCATCCTCGCGATACGCCGTTTCAACCGGCTGAATTCAACGCATACCATTGTGAATGTGCGCCGCAAGCTGGTTGATTACGACATTGTTTCCAGTGACAATGTTGAAAGCGCAATACGTTTAATTGTCAAAAAATCGAGTGGCGAAGTCTTTGCTATGGCCAATGGTGATTTGTTTTTAGTCATGCCGCTGCATAATTCAGAAGAAACTACAGCATTGAAAACCGCGCTGTATGCCGCAATGGAAATAACAACCGAAAGCGATCAGGATAAGGCGATTACCTTTTACGAATTGCCGCGTGATTATTCGGCGCTGCGTCAACGCGCGAATGTGTATGTTGAACAAGCGAATGCTTCCGAACATATGGGGGCCATTCAAACCGCAACGCAGGCTTTGCAGGCACATGATGTGCAAGGGCCGCTGACCGCATGGAGCCTTAGCCAGGTTGAAAACCTTCTTGATAAAATTGATATCAAGCGTTACGTGCGCACCCAGCCCGTGTATCGGCAAGATGAACGCGGCGTATGGGAAAAGAAACAAATCGATTTTTTTATTGGCATAAGTGATTTGAAGCGTGAACGCTTGCCACGCCTTATTCTGGACACGCCGGAGCGGTTGTTTCTGGAACTGTGCAGCTCGCTTGACCGTAAATTGCTAATGGAGCTGACCAGCTTTACTGCGCAATGGGAAAACAAGTCGATTAGCCTGAATTTATCGGTAGAAACTGCCCTGTCATCGGTGTTCGCACAATTTTGTCAGGCGGTGGCAAAGCCTGTGCGCAGTAAGGTTAGCTTTGAAATTCACCGCAGCGAATTATTCCTGAACTACACCACTACGCAAAATGCGCTGAGCATATTAAAAGGTGAGGGGTTCAATGTAGGGATTGATGGTATAACCGCATCGGTGTTGCCATATATCAACTTCACACGCATGACGAATGTTGATTTTTATAAAATCAATGTATCAAAAGATAAATGGTCGGGCATGAATAACCCTGATGTTCTGGAAGCGCTGAAAACCCTGCCAGCAGAAAAAATCATTTTCAGCCATTGCGACCACGATGAAGCATTACCGTTTGGCCAAAAACTGGGCGTACGTTCGTACCAAGGTTGGCTAATCGACGATGTGGCGAATGCCATAATTTCATAATTTCCAATCGCGGCGCTGATCTAATACTTATCAGCCACAGTTTTCCAAAACATGGATTGAGTCGCAGTTTGTGGCTTGTGTTATAGGCACTTGGACATCATCTTGAATGAGCGTTCAATTCCGCCGCGTAATAAAAGATCCAATAAACAGAATGAATGAATTAGTTCAATACCTTCCCGATTTAGCGATGCTGATTTGTGCGGGGATGGTTGGCGGCTTTATTGCAGGATTATTTGGCGTAGGCGGCGGCACCATCACCGTTCCCGTTCTGTATTATTGGTTTACGCATATGGGCATTTCGCCCGAAGTTGCGATGCATGTTTCGGTGGGCACATCGCTTGCCACGATTATTGCGACATCGCTTTCATCATCACGCGCGCATGAAAAACGCGGCAGCGTCGATCAGGATATTTTAAAAATTTGGGGCCCGCCCATTGCTGTGGGTGCGGTAATGGGCGCGCTCATTGCCGGCGTCATGTCGGGCACGGGTATGCGTTTGGCATTTGGCGGGTTCCTGATTTTCGTTGCGCTGTACATGCTGATTGGTAAAGACGGCGCGGTATTGCGTAATTCATTACCATCGATTTGGGCGCAGCGGTTTATTTCATGGTTTATTGGAACTTTCTCGTCCATTGTGGGTGTTGGCGGCGGTGCGCTTAGTGTTCCGACGCTGGCCGCATGTAATGTGCCAATGCAACGTGCTGTGGGCACTTCATCTGCATTTGGCGTTATTATCGCAATGCCGGGAGCTGCCGGATTTATCATCAGTGGTTGGGGGCATGAAGGCTTGCCGCCATATTCACTTGGCTTTGTAAATTTGATGGCATTGGTGGTATTGTTGCCAACCACGGCATTGCTTGCGCCCGTGGGTGCAAAGGTCGCCCATTTTCTGAGCCGCCAACTGCTGCGCCGGATATTTGGGGCATTTCTTTTGTTTATTGCAGCCAAGATGCTTTATGGCGTCTTAAGTGTTTGATTTTATTCACTAGGCAGCTTTTTCCCTTAAATCGTTGTTAAGCTTTTGAATGCACAATAAATCCTGAATTTGCGGGTTACCCGCCTTTTGGGAAATGGCTTATGACTACAGCAATCACAGCCGCGCAGGCCAAAAAAAATCTGACACTCATTTTGGCTGAATATCAGGTCAATAAAACCGAGCTGTTGCAAGGCACAACCGAAGTCGATCCATTTGATACGAAGACCCCGCTGGAAAAGAAAAAAATCCGTGCATTTGAACAGACATCAAATGACGTAACGGGCGATAGCACCCAGACAGCCCGTGATGCAGGAAATTTAACGCGCGGCAAAACACGCCTTAATATCATCAGCGCATTGACCGCCGGCGACAAGGTTGACTTCTTCAAATTCAAAGTAACCGAAAAAGAAAATCTGGGCATTGCTATTCAAACAGATGGTGATGTGCGCGTACAGATTTTAAATTCAAGCGGGCGGGTTATTGCAGACAGTGAAGCCAAGTATGGCGATAAGTACGACAATTTCCAAAAAGCTGGAAAGCAGGCTTTGCAGTTGGATAAAGGGCAGTACTATATAAAAGTCACGCGCGCTAGCGGAACATTGGATACCGCGAGACCAAATTATGCCATTCAGCTTGCTTCGACCAACTACTTTGAAAGCGATTATACGACCACCGAAAAGCCCGCGATAAAGCAAACCTATGGCAGTGCTGGGGCTCAAAGTGGCTCGACCATTAACCAGCTACTTAATCAAGTGTATGGCGGTCTGTTTGATTCCGCCAACGGCACCTATTATAGCAAAGAAGTATAGCGTCTTTTTTCACAGCTAGCAGGCGAGCAAGGCCTTCGTGAACGCACTTCATTTAAAAAATTTCCCATATCATGATCATAAGGGTAAACTAATCGGTACTGGCTTGGGCTTGGCTGCCTGTTTTTTTTGGGGCGTGTGGGGCGCATTCATCGGCATTGTGTCAGGCCTTGCCTTTGACGTATGGGGATTATTTTTGTCTGGGAAGCACACAGAACCAAAAGCAATTGCACCGCCAAAAACGCATGATGCGCCAACGGTGGTAGCTTTAGTAATGCTTGCCAAGGCGTATGCCTTTCCGGCGCTTTCAAAACCGGCACGTGCAATAGCCATTTTAAAAAATTTCTACACGCTGAACGCATCAACGCTGCGGTATATCGGGCGTATTGTGGCAGCAGATGCAGCAGCAACTTCGGAAGTGAATTATGCGCTGACCCAGTTGCGCATTGAAGGCGCAGGCAAGGCAGAAAAACTGCATGCGATGCTGGCTTGCCTTCTGGATTTGGCGGTGGAAGGGCATCATCACCTTGACCGCGCAACCGTTGCAACGCTGGAGCAGATTGCGGCGAAGCTGAATTATGACCCCGATGATTTTGCTGCGCTTGCCACCATTAAAGGTTATCTGCCGGATGCGTTATATGACCCTTATCAGATATTGGGCCTGCCCACGGGTGCGGGGGTCGATGCCGCAGCAAAGGCGTATAAACGTCTAATTCAGGAATTCCATCCTGACCGCTGGCAGGGACGCAACAGCTTTGCCTTGCAGCGCGCACAGGAAAAAACGGTTCTCATCAACGATGCCTATACCCGCATTAAAAAAGCCGCCGGGACCTATTAAGCCTATGCTCAAGCAATCCTCGCCCAATTTCGATGACCGCAAAGGATGTGATGCGCCATCCTTGGTCATTTTACATTATACCGGCATGATCGACGGCGCATCGGCGATTGCGCGACTTTGCGATGCCGCATCAAAAGTCAGCGCCCATTATGTGGTGGAAGAAGATGGCCGCGTTTTTCAATTAGTGGATGAGGCAAAGCGCGCATGGCATGCCGGAAAAAGTTTCTGGCGCGGCATCGTCGATGTAAATTCCCATTCAATAGGCATTGAAATCGTAAACCCGGGCCATGAATTCGGTTACCGCCCATTTCCGGGTGAGCAAATGCAGGCCGTATTGAAGTTATGCCTTGAAATCAAAGCCAGATACACGTTGCCAGCCACAGCATTTATCGGTCATTCCGATGTTGCTCCGCTGCGCAAAGAAGACCCAGGGGAATTGTTCGACTGGAAGATGCTGGCGCAAAACGGTATTGGCATCTGGCCAGAACCGCTTGCACAAGATGATGAACCGCTGACCTTAGTGGGCGCAGAAAAGTTGCTATCCGGTATCGGTTATGATTGCGGGATTGATGAAGAATCACTGCATGCGGCGCTGCGTGCATTCCAGCGTCATTTTGTGCAGCACAGGGTCACAGGACAATTGGATAGCGATACTGCAAAAACGCTGCGTGCCGTTAGCCGAGTTTTTTGATTTGATTGATAAGCGGCTCGAATTCGGCTGCAACGCTTTCATAGACTGCGCGTTTAAATGGCACAATAAGCTGCGCGACCTCCGGCAAGGATACCCATTTCCATGCGATGAATTCGGGGCCTTCTTCATCATTATGTGCGACTAAATCGATATCCTTGTCAGTGCCAAGGAATTTTAACGCAAACCAATGCTGTTCTTGCCCCCGATATTTGCCCTTATAAACCGAGCGATGCTGCAAAAAATCAGGAAAATCGTAGCGGTAAGTTTGCGCAGTCTGCCCGATGATTTCAGCCTTGCTAACACCGATTTCTTCATGCAGTTCGCGAAGCGCCGCGACCTTGGGGTCTTCGCCTTTTTGAATGCCGCCTTGCGGCATTTGCCATGCGCCTGGTGTATCGCGGCGTTCACCGCAGAACACACGGCCATCATGATTGATCAGCATAATGCCAACGCATGACCGATAGGGAAGGGGGTGTTGTTCCATGCTATTTCGCTAATGATGATAAAGGCGCAAGCGAGATCCGCTTATCCGGAAGTTGCTTTATCCAGTCGCGCAGCAAGGACAAGGATAATGGCGATGGCTGCACCATGAGAATGGTGTGTACGTTTTTAAACGCAGACTTTTCAATATCCTGCAAGATGCGGGTTATATCGTTTGTTCCCATGTTTTCGTCGATATGAACATCCACTTTGGCCGAAGGCATGCGGATTTCCTTGCAAAGTATATCGCCTGCGCTGAGCGGCGTTAAGTTTGCATCCAGCCACATCAGGCCACGCTTGTTCAGTTCTTCCAGAATGGGGCGGAAGCGTTCGGGCGTTGTGCTCATGCGGGAACCCGAAAGCGATGTTACGCCAATATAGCCTTTGCCATTCACAAGGTATTTGAGCAACAAGGCCTTGTTTTCATCGTTGTTGTTATGAATCAGCAAGCTGTCAGGCCCCGGATCACTTGATGGGTAATCGAGCGGTTCCATCGGAATACCGAGCACGGTTTCATGACCAAGCTGGCGCGCTTTGGCCATCCACGCATCCGGTTCATTGCTGTATTTAGAAAAGATGAGTGTAACGGGGCCGGGTAAATCGGTGATTGCACTTTGGCTGATTTGCTGCGAGAGACCCAATTCGCCAATCACGACCGTAACACGCGGACGTGCATCGGCTTGATTATAGGGCCGAGCATAGCTGTGCCATGATACACGGCCATCTGGCGCGGTAATCGGAATAAATCCATTTCCGAGCGGTTCTTGCAATTCGGCAATTGGCGCCGCGGGCAGCGGTTCTACCCAATGGCTGTCATTTTCCTGCGCGGCAGTGATTTGCGGCTGGGTAAGGGGCGGGGGAACAGGTTCAGCCACAACAACTGCTGCTGGAATTTCAGTTTGCTTGGGTTTCAGCAGTGGAAGTGTAAAAGCAACCGCAAGCAATAGTGCAAAAACACCCAGAAACACATAGCCAAATACCTTGCGGTCAATTGGCGTTTTGCGGCTGATATTTTCCAACTCCGTTATCACAACGCTCTTGAGCCTTGGTAAAGGCTTAAGAGCGTCAGAGAGTTCAGGCAGTTTTATATCCACGCTTTTTCCTTAAGGGTTAAGGCGCAGCTTTCGCTGGTTTTTCTTTTTCGCTACCGGTTTCTGACACAGGTGTTACAGGATTGCCGCGTTTTTCATAGAGCGAAATACCGCGCAGCAAGTCAAGTGCACGAGCCAATTGATAATCGAACGGTTTCTTCACTTCCTTGCCATCCTTGTCTTTGCCGTCTTTATCCTTGGCATCGGAAGTTTCCTCCTCGACATCGCCCATGGCGCCATCGCTGGCGCTCTTCTTATCCTTACTTTCATCCTTCTTTTCTGCGTTGTCGTTTGCGGGTTTCTTTTCGTTTGGATTTGCCAAAGCGCCCTTCAAATCGGCTTCGGTTAAACCCTTCTTGGGTTTGATTTCTTCAACCTTGGCTGGAAGCACTTCGATATCCGGTTTGATCCCTTCGGCCTGAATCGAACGGCCAGAGGGGGTGAAGTAGCGGGCGGTGGTCAAACGCATTGCGCCGCCATTTTGCAGCGGAATGATGGTTTGAACCGAACCCTTACCGAATGATTTGGTACCAATCACAATCGCGCGGCGGTGGTCTTGCAGTGCGCCAGCAACAATTTCAGAAGCTGAAGCAGAGCCGCCATTCACCATCAACACAATCGGCTTACCGTTGGTGCGGTCGCCGCCACGAGAGAGGAAGGATTGATTATCTTCGCTATGGCGGCCTTTGGTTGAAACCACTGGAACGCCAGCTGGCAAGAATACGCTGGATACAGAAATAGCCTGTTCCAGCAAACCGCCAGGATTGTTGCGCAAGTCGAGCACAAAGCCAATCAGCTTGTCGCCTGCCGTCTTTTCAAATTCAGCAAGCGCAGCATCAAGACCGATTTGGGTTTGTTCATTAAAGGTGGTAATGCGGATGTAGCCAATCACATTATCTTTCACTTCAAACTTAACCGATTTGATTTTGATGATGGCGCGAACGATAGACACATCAAAGGGCACACTTGAAAGACCGCCGCGACGGATGGTGAGTTTGATTTTGCTGCCGGGGGTGCCGCGCATTTTATCAACGGCTTCGGAAAGGGTGAGTTCGGTAACCGGATGGTCATCAATATGGGTGATTAAATCACCGGATTGCAGACCGGCCTTTGCCGCTGGGGTATCGTCAATCGGCGATACAACCTTCACAATGTTGTCTTCCATGGTAACTTCGATGCCAAGCCCGCCGAATTCGCCGCGGGTTTGGGTTTGCATTTCGCCAAAGCTTTTCTTTGTCATGTAACCCGAATGCGGGTCGAGTGACATAAGCATGCCATTTAAAGAGGATTCCACGAGTTTTTCGTCCGTCACGCTGTCCACGTAATCCGCGCGTACACGTTCCATCACATCGCTGAACAGGCTTAAATATTTAAAAGTATCCCTGGCGTCCGGTGACTCTTCTTCTTTTTCTTTTTTTGTATCTTGGGCATGCAGAACAGCGGGGACACCAAAACCGAGACCAGATGCAAAGATGATGGCAACCAAGGAAACGAAAAGCGATTTTTTACTCATTGTTTTAAAATGATTTGGCATCAGTTGGATTTCCTTGTTTGTAACGCGAACCCTTTGGGTTTGGCCCAACCGGTCCTGCATAGAATGGGTTATTAGTTAGTAGCGACGTTAGTAACTTTTACATATTGCGCAGGGTTGATGGGTGCACCTTTATAACGCAGCTCGAAATAAAGTTGCGTATTGTTGCCTTGCTCCATGGAGCTGCGGCCTAAAGGTTCACCTGCATTAACGACCTGCCCAACAGCAGAATCAAGCCGGCCAAAGCCAGCCAAGAAGGAATGATAGTCATCCCCATGCCGGATAATCAAGATATTGCCGTAACCTTTAAATGGCCCCGCAAAGACGACCTGCCCATCCGCTGGCGCAACAATCATTTCGCCGCCACGAACCCGCATGGTTAGGCCACGCGAGGCCGCGCCCACATCATCCGCATCACCAAAACCGTAGAGAATCTTGCCCTTAGCAGGGGCCATAAATGCGACGTGCCCACCTTTTTTGAGTTTTTGCGGCACGGGGATAATGCCGGATGAAGTAACTTTTTGAACGAGGTCTTGGACGTTCTGCGCTTCCTTGGTCAGATCAGCAATCTGGGCTTGCAAGTCGCCGCGTTGGCTTTCAGTTGCTTTCAGCCATGCCTGACGCTGGTTCAACAATTTATTCAGTTCGTCCTGTTTTGATGCGAATGTTTTTTGCGCATCTTTGAGCGCGGCTTCTTTATCAAGAATATCTGCGCGGGTGATTTGCAACTTATCAATCTGGGTAGAAAGGCGTTGTGCTTCCAGCGCGTATTGCGGCAGGGCTTCACGCAGTAAAATCGCGCTGCGGATATTATCAACCGGCTTTTCGGGGCGGATTATCATAAGTTCGGACGGTGTGCGCGCCATGCGCAGCAAGGCGGTTAGCACTTCCTCCATATGGCGTTTTTGCTGGTTCAATTCAGCCTGTTGCTGACTTTCGGCACGTTGCAGGGTTTCCAGCTTTTGATGGTAATTCATCAATATATCTTCGCTGTTTTCTTGTTCCCGCGCGGCGCTGACCAGTTTTGCGCGTAAATCAGCAAGTTCGGATTCCGTCGTATCCAGTTGTTTTTTTAATTCCGCATCACGCGCGCGCTTTGCATTTAAATCCTGCTGCAATTTTTCAAGCTCAGGCGGAATGGCGGCATGCACAGGAACGCTGATGCCAAGAATGCAGAACAGAATGATACGCGCGATATGCTTCATTCGTTGATGATGGTTTTCCCTGTCATGGTTGTTGGTTGCGGCAGATTTAAAAAATGCAGAAGGGTTGGCGCAACATCCGCCAGCTTGCCATCATGGATTTTTTTAACATCGGGTGCGTTGATTAAAATAGCTGGCACAAGGTTCAGCGTGTGGGCCGTATGTGGGCCGTGTGTGTCATCATCATGCATGCGTTCGCAATTGCCGTGATCTGCGGTAAGAAGGATTACGCCGCCCTGTTTCTTCACGGCTGCTTCGACGCGGCCAATGCAGGTATCAAGCGCTTCAACCGCTTTAATCGCCGCATTTAAGTCGCCGGTGTGTCCCACCATATCGCCATTGGCGTAGTTCACGACAATCATATCAAACTTGCCGCTATCAATCGCGGCAACCAGCTTATCGGTGACTTCGTATGCGGACATTTCCGGCTGTAAATCATATGTCGCAACTTTGGGTGAGGGCACAAGGATACGTTCTTCGCCTGCATAAGGTTCTTCGCGTCCGCCATTAAAGAAGAAGGTGACATGCGGATATTTTTCGGTTTCGGCTATGCGCAATTGCTTCATGCCCGCCTTTGATACGATTTCACCTAATGTATCGGTGATAATTTTTGGCGGGAATAACGCGTTCATCATCACTTTTAGCTTGTCGGAATATTCCACCATGCCCGTGATAGCTGCGAACTTAACAAGCTTGTCGCGCTTGAACCCATCAAATGCAGGGTCAATTAGCGTATGCAGGATTTCACGCGCGCGGTCGGCACGGAAATTGATAAATAGGATACCATCACCGTCTTTTGCGCCCACGTAACCGTTTAATGCAACGGGTAGCACGAATTCATCATATACTTTTTCGGCGTAGCTTTCTTTGATCGCTGCCAAAGCATCATTGCTTTTTTTGCCTTCGCCCAGCGCAATAAGGCGATATGCTTTTTCAACCCGTTCCCAGCGTTTATCGCGGTCCATCGCGTAGTAGCGCCCACACAGTGAAACAACCTTTACGTTGTTTAATCCTGCGATGTCTTTTTGCAGTTTGAAAATTTGGTCAACCGCGCTTTGTGGCGGCATATCACGCCCGTCTAAAAACGCATGAATGGCAACCGGCACCTCCGCAACAGAAAGAATTCCGGAAAGGGCGACAATATGGTCTTGGTGTGAATGCACACCGCCAGGTGATGCAAGCCCCATTAAATGACATGTGCCTTTGGATGCCTGCAGTTTTTTGATTAAATCAATAAGGGCAGGGGTGGTTTTCAATTCATCGTTTTTTATGACGCGATCAATCATCGGCAAATCTTGGAAAATCACTTGACCTGCGCCCAAATTCATATGGCCGACTTCGGAATTACCCATTTGCCCGTGGGGTAGCCCAACATGCTCTTCACTCGCATCAAGCAGCGAATGCGGGCAGGTCGCAAAATAGCGATCGATATTCGGCGTATGTGCAAGCGATACGGCATTATCGGGCGCATCAGGACGATGACCAAAACCATCAAATACGCACAGGACAACAGGACGGGCTTTCATGTTGGGTAATTGGGAAGACATAGTAAAACGAAACCTTACTTATTCACGGTGATAGGGATGCCCAGCCATAATTTGCTGGGCACGGTAAAGCTGTTCTACCAGCATTACGCGCGCCATCATATGGGGCCATGTCATTCTGCCAAAACTAAGTAAAAAGTCAGCCTTTTTCCGCACAAAATCGGTATGTCCGTTCGCGCCGCCAATCAGGAAAGCAAGATTGTGCGATTCGTTATTCTGCCAATGCTCGATTTTATGGGCAAAATCCATGCTGCTGGTTTCCTTGCCGCGCTCATCACATGCAATGACACGGTAGCCTTCAGGTATGGCGGCAAGCAGCGCTTGGGATTCTTTATCGCGCAGCTTGTTCGGATTGGTATCCTTGAAATCAAATTCCCGAACAGTCAATTTCCAACGCAGGCGTTTTTGATACTCTGCCATGGCATCGGCCATGGGGCCTTGTTTCATTTTGCCGATGGCAAGGATAAGGATGTTGGGCAAATCAGTTATTACCCTAGCGGTGAAAGACAACGCCAACAAGCCCGATGGTAAGCATCACGCCGCCAATCGCCATAACCGCTTGCGCCGCATAGCCCCAATAGACATTTGGGTTCGCCGCATTGTAATTCACGGCGCTGCGCCACACGGCGACAATCTGCAATACGGTAAGCGGCACGGTGATGATGAACGTAACGATACCCAGCAGGGATAAGAACACCGGAATTGGAATTATTGCCGCAATCAATTTGACAAGCAGGTTAAGGCACACATTCGGGAAAACAGTTAGCCCCCAGAATGCTTGCCATAAGGGAAGTTCCCCGTTCCATGCGCGATTAACGAACGCGCGCAGATTATCTGGCTGGAAAAAGGCGTTGAGGTTTTCTGCTTTAAAAAAGTTTTTCACTTCATCGATGCTGAAATTGTCGCTCATCATAGCCTCCTTGGGTTAGGGGTGATTATAAATCTTTAAACGTCTGTTGCAGGGGAGGTTCAAGTCCCCATACTTCTTCAAGGCGGTAGAAGGCGCGTACTTCCGGACGGAAGACATGCACAATCACATCGCCGCCATCGACAACCGCCCAATCGCCAGCGGCTTTACCTTCGTTGCGCACGTTCTTCGCGCCAGATTCACGCAAGGCTTTATCGACCGCTTCGGATAGCGCGTTCACCGAACGTGATGAACGGCCGGTGGTGATAATAAGGAAATCGCAGATGGGGGATTGCCCGCGTACATCAATGCAAATGGTGTCTTCGGCCTTGCCGTCATCCAGTGCTTTCATGACCTTATCGCGCATGAATTCCTGAAGGTCTTTGACCTTACTTTCTTTCGCGGCGGGCTTTTTGGATTTAACGGGCGCGGTGTTACGCGCAACAATCTTCATTTGCTTTTGGGGTGCAGCCTTTTTCGGCCCAGCTTTTTTTGCAACGGGTTTTGATTTACCGGCAGATTTTTTTGCGGTTGGTTTCTTTGGTTTAGCCACTTTATTTCCCTTTGGTGCGGTTGCGGATTTGCGTTGCGGATTCAGAATTCAAACGGTTACTGAACAATATCCATTTTTTGGATGTGCTCGTTGTAAAATTATGGGTGCCAAGCTGTTTTGCTTTGGAAGGCGGAATGCGGTTCTTATAAAACCGTTGCGCCGCCTTGCCGCGTAAAACACCCACAGCATAAGGCGGGCGGCGGTAAACAGCAACATCACAAAGCTTAAATATCTCGTGCCAGCGCTGCCAACGGGGGATTTGAATAAGGTTATCGGCCCCCATCATCCAGATAAAGCGGGTGCGTGGAAAACGACGGGTAAGCTGTTTCAAGGTATCGGCAGTAAAGCGTGTGCCTAATTTACCTTCCATATCACTGACGATGATATTCGGGCAATCGCGCGTGAGCAGTTTTGCGCCTTCAAAGCGCTGCGCAAAGCTTGCCATGCCTTTATCGCTTTTCAATGGGTTCTGCGGCGAGACAAGCCACCACACCGCATCGAGTTTCATATTTTTCAGCGCGAGCTGGCTGATATGCAAATGCCCTTCATGCGCGGGATTGAAAGAGCCGCCCAATAATCCGATACGAAGCTTGCGGTAGGAGGAACCAGAAAGCAGAGGCGGGGAAATTGGAAGCAAAAGGTTTTCCTTTAAGGACGAGTTTGTCCGTTGCCCAATACGATGTATTTATAACTGACCAATTGTGCTGCGCCGATGGGCCCGCGCGCGTGAAGGCGACCTGTGGCGATACCAAGTTCGCCGCCAAAACCGAATTCACCGCCATCGGCAAACTGGGTGGAGGCATTCACCATCACAATCGCGCTATCGACCTGACGCGTGAAGGTTTCAGCTGCCGCTTTATCTTCTGTTACGATGCAATCGGTATGGTGCGATGAATAGGTATCAATATGTTCCATTGCTTCGTGAATGCTGCTGACAACGCGCGCGGCAACGATGTGATCAAGATATTCCTTGCCCCAATCAGCTTGTTCAGCTTTCTTCACGCGCGCATCAATCGATTGAATAGCATCATCGCCGCGAACTTCACAGCCCAGATCCAGCAGGTTCTTTATGGTTGATGTCGCAATCGTCTTTAGCGTTGATGCTTCAAACAACAAACACTCGACTGCGCCGCAAATGGAGCAGCGGCGCATCTTTGCATTTTGAATAATGGCTTTTGCTTTTTCAGCATCGGCTTTTGCATCCACATAAATGTGGTTCACACCTTCATACTGGCGTAGCAAAGGAATTTTGCTTTCGCGTTCGACGCGTTCAATCAGTTCGCGCCCGCCACGTGGCACAATTACATCAACATGCTGGCTCATCGTTAGTAATGCGCCGACGGCAGCGCGGTCAGTCGTTGGCACAAGTTGAATGGCGGTTTTTGGCAAACCGCTTTCGCTGAGACCTTCTTGCAGGGCGTTAGCAATAGCAAGGGAGCTTTCAAAACAGTCTGAACCGCAACGCAAGATAATCGCATTACCGCCACGAAGGGCGATGGATGCCGCTTCAGCCGTCACATTCGGGCGGCTTTCGTAAATCATGCCAATGACACCAAGGGGCGCAGAGACACGTTGGATCTTCAACCCGTTTGGGCGCGTCCATTCTTCCAGAATTTTTCCAATGGGGTCGGGTTGCTTGGCCACTTCCTCCAATCCCTTGGCGATTGCTTCGAGCCGTTCTGGTGTGAGGGTAAGGCGGTCAATCATCGCCTTGCTAATGGTGGTTTGGCCGCGCGCAACATCCAGGGCATTGGCTTTTAATATGGCATCTTTATTGGCGCGTAATTTTTGCGCGCAAATTTGCAAGGCTTTGGTGCGCTGCGCGGCTGTGGCGTTGGCAAGCAAAGGCAACGCGGCCTTGGCATTTAAGCCAATCGCTTCAAGTTCCTTAACCCAATTAGTTGTGTCGTTCGCTGCTGTTTGCATAAAGCATAATTTAGAGCCCTGCGCGGTACTTTTCCAGCGCCTTTTGTAATGCTTCCGGGCTTATTCCAAGGGGTTCGGGGTCAATCACGAGATAATTTTCGCGTTCCACGAGTGATTTGACCTGTGCGATATCATTATCTTCCGATGGCTCGTAAAGCCATGTAATAGGTGGAGCGAGCTTGGTATGCACGCGGATTTCATAGGTCGTTTGTTCAATCGACTGTTTTTTAAAGGTGGTGCTGGTTTTCAGTTCAACCGATGTGACGTAAGTCCATGGAATAATCCAGCCATTGCGGCGCACATCATATTGCAGTTTTTGCGCAGTGATGGCGATCACCGGCTTGCTGTCATCAATCGCACGAAACGCTTCGGCCTTTTGGTGAAGCAGGAATGCGCCAATACCGCACATGATGGCGAGCACAAGCGCGATAAGGGAACGCTTGGCGGTGCCAAATAATCCCAAGGTGCAAAATAAATAATAAACGCTTGCAGTTGCCGCAAGGATGGCGGCAATCGTTAATCCGGATTTGCCGATTTGAATGGCTGTTGCATCGCTGAAAAACTGCGCATCTGAGCCTGATTTTAAGTTTTCAAGAACCTGTAATGCGCTGTTATCCATGTATGCCTCTATTTATTCATGACCATGTTATCGCGGTGAATCATTTCTTCTTGGCCTGCGTAACCCAGCAGGCGTTCGATATCATCGCTGCGTTTGCCACAGATTTTATCGGCTTCATCACGGTCGAACGCGATTAGCCCGCACCCAATCGTTTGACCGGATAATGTTTTAATGGCCACTGCATCGCCGCTGGCGAATACCCCTTCGCATGATTTGACACCAGCGGGCAGCAAGCTGCGCCCGTCCTGCAATGCTTTAACCGCGCCATCATCGATGATGATCGCGCCTTTCATGCTCATATGCGCGGCAATCCAGCGCTTGCGCGCGGCAAGCGGCGTGGTGGATGGTGTGAACCATGTGCAGCGCAGGGTGCCTTCATCCAGCTTGCGTAGGGGATTTTCTTCCGTGCCTTTTAAGATGGCCATGCGGCAACCTGATGTCACAGCGATTTTTGCCGCCATGATTTTTGTTTTCATGCCGCCGCTGCTGACCCCCGGTTGTGGGTCACCCGCCATGGCTTCAATTTCCGCACTAATTTCCTTTACTTCAGGAATAAAGGTGGCGGATGGGTTGGTTTTGGGATCTGCAGAATAAAGCCCATCAATATCTGATAGTAATATAAGGGTATCCGCACTTATCATTTGTGCCACGCGCGCAGCCAAACGGTCGTTATCGCCGATGCGGATTTCCGCCGTGCTGACGGTGTCATTCTCGTTGATAATCGGCAACGCATTGAGTTTGAGGATTTTTTCAATCGCCCCGCGGCAGGTTAAATGACGCTGGCGGTCTTCGGTATCATCGAGTGTGAGGAGTACTTGCGCAGTAATCGTTTGGCTTGCTTTGAAAACTTCTTCCCATGCTTGCATTAAAATGGGTTGGCCAACGGCAGTGGCGGCCTGTTTTTCTTCCATGCTTAGGGCACGTTTGATTTTATCGCGCGATAACCCGACAAGGCTGCGGCCCAATGCGCCAGCGCCCGATGTTACAATTATGACTTCGCGGCCTTTGGCGCGCCATGCGACAACATCATTTGCCAAGGCTTGCATCCACGCAAGGCGTGCTTTGCCATTCGTATCGGCAATAAGGGCGGAGCCAATTTTGATGATGATGCGGTGGGCGTTAGCTAACAAATTTGTAAACCTTGTGATTCAGATTGGATTCAATAATGCCTATTGCCGCCCCATAACGCAACAGGGGCGGGGGAGACGGCGCTGGGCTAATAATAGTGGATATTATTGTGGTGGCTGCGGTTTCCCGGTATGCACTTTTAGTCTGCAAGCCATCGACAAAATTGGAAATCCAGGTGCGTAGGATAACCACGCGATATGTGTTGCTGATGTGGGGTCAGCAGTTTGCCCGGTCAATTTTGCTGCAGTTTGTTCAATGCATGCGCGGTGCTGGCGGGAGGATGTAAACGCAGATGGATACAGATTATTCAACACGTAATATGCAGCAACGCCTGTTAATCCGGCTGCAAAAACAATTTCGCCTGCAACGCGTGCTCTTCTTCCAAGTATCATGAAATATCCTTTAGCCTACCTGATGACGCCATTCCGCAGGGGCCGCCCCGTATTGGCGGTTTGCAGGTTCTCTAGGCTCAAGCGTTCCGCGCTTTTGTGGCAAGCGGTCTTCAATTGCTTTTACGTTGGAATTATACCGATCAAGATTGAACTGGGATGGTTCAAACTTCACGCGCACTAATTCTTCCACAATCAACAAGGCATGATAGGGCTGGAAGGTACGGTTTTGAGTGCGATAAGCCGTATCCATCGTTTCAATCATTTGTTGCAAAATAGTTATACGGGCCGTCGCAATAATACCATTCAACTCGTTATCCGATTTGCCCGCGAATTGCGGAAGCGTTTTCAGTTCCGCGCGCTTTTCTGCAAAATCCTTGCGCGTTTGAACATCCACATCTTTCCAGAATTGGTCATATTGTTGCTGGGTTGTAAACTTGTATGGCCAAATCAAATCTTTCGTGAAGTCGAGTGGTTCAGGTGTTGCGCCTTTACCTTGACCGTAACGCTGCAAGATACCGCCTGCATTTTGCCATGCGAGCGGTTCGATGATTGCCATATACTGCGCCATATAAACACCTACGCAGAAGCTTTCCCAAGCACGGACGGCGGCAGGGTTGTTTTGATTTTCAGATAGAATTTTGAATGAAACGCCAGCGCCAGTGCAGATTTCCAATGGCTTGATAATTGGCGAGCCTTTTTCACCCGGATACGCGGCATGCGCAGGTGTTGGCAAGATGTAGGGGGCAAGACCGGATGTTAAAATTGCTACGCCTGTTGCAGCTGCAATCGCCGCTTGTCTGAAATCAATAATCATCAAAAATCCTTTGACTAAAAATGGGGTGCCTGCAACCTAGGTAAACATAATACTTTCGTCAAATGGCGTTTCGCATTTTATCGAGCGATATGTATGGCCTTTGGCACCAATTTTAATAATTTGGCGGGTTTGGGTTCAACACCTGCTTTATAAGCCTCTTTGAAATAGGTCTGAGCGATGATGCGCCATGCAATTAGCCGTTCTTCCTTTTCTGCGGCCGGAAGGGTGACGAGTTCATAGCCAATGCCTTGCATTTCAGAAAAGAACGTATTGGCGGTTTTATTCGGCCATCGCTCCGCATCGATATCTTGAATGGTCAGACGGTATTTTTTGCCATAGGTAAAAAATATATCCATATAAACATCGAGGCCCGTGAGCTGGTAGGCGCCAAGATGATAGGCTGCACAGACCGCAGCAATCTGTTTGCGTTCACGTGGGCTTAATGCTTCGGCTTGCTGCGCAAGGCCGGCACCAGTGCATAGTTCCATTTTCATTTCGGTAAATGGATCGGGGTGCGTCCAGCTTTTCATGTGGCCGAGCATATAGATGGCGCAAAAGATAAGAACTAGCCAAAGGAAGTATTTGAAAAGTTCCAGCATGGTGCAATGCTAACGCGGTGCGGATAAGTAAAAAATGTACTTGGGATGCCGAAATTACATAAGCAGGATTTATGTATTTTTTATGACTTTGTAAAGTTCCCACAGAATTTCCTTCACACCCTGATGTGCCGCGGCGGAAATCGGATAAATAGGCGTTTTTTTGGCAGCTTTTTTTAGTTTTGCTGTTTTGGCTTTTACGTCTTCCGGCGTCAGCGCATCGCATTTGTTCAGCGCGATGATTTCCGGTTTTTCAACAAGGCCGTTTCCATACGCCTTTAGTTCCTTGCGGATGGTTTTATAGCTGGCAACGACATCATCTGCCGTAGCATCAATCAGGTGCAGAAGGATTTTTGTGCGTTCAACGTGGCCAAGGAAACGATCACCGAGCCCATGTCCTTCATGCGCCCCTTCGATAAGGCCGGGAATATCAGCCAGCACAAATTCAACGCCATCTTGGGGATTGCCAAGGCGAACAACGCCAAGGCCAGGGGAAAGGGTGGTGAAGGGGTAATCGGCAATCTTTGGTTTTGCAGCAGTGCATGATGCAAGGAACGTGGATTTACCTGCATTGGGCAAGCCGATAAGACCTGCATCCGCAATCAATTTAAGGCGGAGAATAATTGTATGTTCTTCACCTTTCCACCCCGGCGTATTCTTGCGCGGTGAACGGTTGGTGGATGTTTTAAAATAATCATTTCCAAATCCGCCATCGCCGCCTTTGAGCAGTACGATGCGCTGGCCAACTTCCTGCATATCAGCAAGGCATTTTTCTTCAAACTCGTCATAGATCTGGGTGCCGACGGGAACTTTCAAAATGACATCATTGCCATTCGCGCCGGAACGCAAACGACCTTCGCCATGATGACCATTGCCTGCCTTGAAATGCTGCTGATAGCGAAAGTCAATCAGCGTATTCAGATTATCGGCAGCTTCCACAATCACATCGCCGCCTTTGCCGCCATTCCCGCCATCCGGGCCGCCATATTCAATGAATTTCTCGCGGCGGAAGCTGATGCAGCCGGGCCCGCCATCGCCGCTTTTCACATAGATTTTAGCTTGGTCGAGAAATTTCATCTGTCTTCACTTCAAAAAACAATACCCCCGACTGGCAAGAGCGGGGGTATTGGTAACTTGTTACGCGGTGACGCTGATTAAGCAGCGCGCACACTTACATATTTCTTGCCACCCTTACCGGTGTGGAATTCTACGCGGCCAGTGATGAGCGCGAATAATGTATGATCCTTGCCCATGCCAACATTATCTGCCGGGTGAACATCGGTACCGCGTTGACGCAGGATGATGTTACCTGCAATCGCAACTTCGGAACCAAAACGCTTTACGCCCAAACGGCGACCAGCTGAATCGCGGCCATTTCGTGAACTACCGCCTGCTTTTTTATGTGCCATGACTTACTCTCCTGAAAACCTGATTTGAATTACGCGCTCTTGATGCCGGTGATACGCAGAACGGTGAGGTTCTGGCGGTGGCCGTTCTTGCGGCGGTAATTTTGACGGCGCTTTTTCTTGAATACGATGACCTTGTCATCCTTTTCATGGCGCACAACTTCGGCGCTGACGCTTGCACCCTTTACGGTCGGGTTGCCAGCGGTGGTTTTGGAAGCATCGGCAACGAGCAGAACTTCTTTGAGTTCAATGGTCTTGCCTGCTTCAACGTCCAGCTTTTCAACGCGAAGAACATCGTCTTGCGCAACTTTGTATTGCTTGCCGCCGGTTTGAATAATCGCGAACATGATATTTTCCTAATCTTAAAAACAAATAGCAGCTTTACGGCCAAGGATACCCTTGGGGTTTAAAGCTGCCTAAACTCTTCAGTGCGCTGTTTTGTAGTGGATTGGGTGGGGGCTTGTCAAACAAATAGGAAGATATTAACGGCTTATTTTGAGCTGTTTTTCCCAATAAAATCAGCCAAAGCTGCTTTAACTGCCGCTAATACTTGCTTCCAATCCCCTGTGGTTTCCTGCCTGAACAGGCGCATGGTGGGGTACCACGGGCTGTCGGAGCGGTTTAACAGCCAGCGCCAGTCGGGGTTTTTGGTGATTAATGTCCAGACGGGAAGGCCCAGCGCGCCCGCCAAATGGGCTGGCGCGGAATCGATGGTGATGAGCAAATCAAGCTCTGCCAGCGTGGCGGCAGTGTCGGCAAGGTTTTTGATATTGGGCGCAATATCCAGTACGCCGAATTTTTGCATGCGCTGCGCATCGCCTTCCTTGGGCTGATATTGCAGTGAATAGAATGTAACGCCGCGCATTCCCAGAATATCATCCCACATATCAAACGGGATGGAGCGTTCATGGTCGCGTTTGTGCATAGGGTTTCCTGCCCATACCAAGCCCACCTTTATGCCGTTTCCCTCCAGTTTGAATTTTGCATCGCCCTTTTTCGGATTAGGAAGATAGGGGACAGTGCCCGGAATGTTATTAAGTCCTGTGCCAAGCATACCTGGTAAATCCATCGTGCCGCATACGGCATCGACCTCTGGTGGAACGGATTTGTCAGCAACATTCCATGAGACAACTTTATCTGCACCATCCCAGTTTTCGAGCAGTGCATACAGCACAGGGCGCACATACGCATACACCTTTGCGCCGCGTGCGCGAAGAATGGGCACATAACGCAGCATGTGAATGGTATCGCCGAAGCCTTGTTCTTCTTGCACCAATATGGTTTTACCGGCGGGATTACTGCCATCCCATACTTCGCCATTCATGCGCATGGCTTTGAACTTTTCCATCGCCGCCCAACGCCAACGGTAGCGGCGGAAACCTTCGTGCAATTGGCCCGCGACCAGCAAATTCATCGAACGGTTCCAAGGCGCGGAAAGTTCGGAAGGATTAAGCATGAATGTCTGGCTGTAATAGTCATCTGCATCATTAAACTTGCATTGATTCAGCGCGAGGGAGCCGAGTGTCACGGATACATCTGCCAAATCGGGTTCGAGGGTGAAGAGCGTGCGAAGAATATAACTCGCCTTTGCATTATCACCTTTCAACAAATAACTGGTGCCCAGCGAGAAGATGCAATTGCGGATACGTTCGTCTTTTGTATTAATCGAGTAGGCATCCGAGAGATAATCAATAATTTCATCATTCTTTAAGCCCAGAATTTGCTGGGCAGAGCGCTGTGCGGCATCGAACATCGTTGGTTGGTCATTATGTTCAATCGCAATGTCGTAAAGACTAAACAACATTTCAGAATGTTCGGGATGAAGTTTTAACCCCAGTTCAAGCTGTTGCTTGGCGGATTTGTAATCCAGCAATGCGCTATATATATGTGCAAGGTTGTTGTGGGTAAGAGCGTGAGTGCTATCAATTGCGAGTGCTTTGAGATAACTTTCCTTAGCTAATGCGTATTTTTTTTGCTCCCGCTGTGCATTGCCGAGATTGTAATAAGCTTCCACCCAATCGGGCATTAAACGCACTGCGTTTTGAAAGGCTTCTTCTGCCCATGCAAAGCGCCCCGATTTTTGATAGGCATTGCCAAGGTAGAAATAGAAAAGTCCCGCGTTACTATCAAGCGCGATGGCTTGGCGGATATAATCAATCGCGGCATCGAATTCTTTTTTATCGCAGAGCAGTGAACCCAGCAGCGCTAGTGCATCGGCGTTCTTTGGATCAAATTTCAGCGCAAGCCGGTAGCCTTTTTCCGCTTCATCCAGTTTTCCGGCTTGATGCAGAGCAGTGACGCCTTTTAAAAGACCTTCCGCGCTCATGCTGCGCTCACTTTATTTGTTTGGTGGTTATTTTGAAATTCCAGAAGCGATTGCTGAACCTGTTTCAAGACGGGCGCCCAATCGCCTGATACCGTCTGGCGGAAGAGGCGCATGGTGGGATACCATGGGCTGTCGCTGCGCCCCAATAAATATCGCCAATCGGCATCGACGGTTAGCAAGGTCCATACCGGCAGGCCCAGTGCGCCAGCCAAATGCGCCGGTGCGCTATCTACCGTAATCAGCAAATCAAGTTCAGCCAATGTCGCAGCACTATCTGCCAAGGTGTTGATTTTCTGTGCAAGATTGGTGACGCCGTATTGTTTCATCAGCTGCACGTCTTTTTGCTCCGGCTTGAATTGCAAACCGTAGAATGTGAACCCTTGCATCGCCGTAATATCTTTCAAAAGTTCGAAGGGATATGACCGCGCAAAGTTGCGTTTATGTGCGGGGTTGCCCGACCAGACGAGACCGATTTTGAGACCAGCACCCTCCAGCTTATATTTCGGGTCACCCTTTTTGGGGTTGGGGATATAGGGCACGTTTGCTGGCAGGTTATTCATGGTGATACCAAGATAACCCGGCAAATCCATCACGCCGCAGGCACAGTCCACCTCCGGCGGCACATTTTTATTGTCGGCTTTCCATGACACGACTTGGCTTGGGCCATCCCACCCTTCCAGCAGTGCGTAAAGTTCGGGGCGCACGTAAGCGAGCACATTTGCGCCGCGCTCTTTTAAAAGGGGCATGAAACGCAACATTTGAATGGTATCGCCAAAGCCCTGTTCTTCCTGAACGGCGATGGTTTTGCCTGATGGTTGTTGCCCATCCCAGCGTTCCACATTCAGCCGCATGCGTTTATATTTTTCCATCGCCGACCAGCGCCAGCCGTAACGACGGAACCCTTCTTGTAAATTACCATTGATGAGCAATGCCATAGAGCGGTTCCACGGCGCATCAATCTGCTTAGGGTTCATCATAAAAGTTTCAGCATAATAGCAATCTGCGAGTTCAGGTTGATTGCGCGAGAGCTGAACAGAGCCAAGCATCAACTGTACTTCTTCCCAATCGGGCTCATGGTGATTGATGAGGCGCAATACATAGCTTGCGCGTTTCAAATCAACGGTCAGAAAATAACTGGCGGCAACCGCCATTAAACAATGGCGCGTTTGTTCGTCGCGCGTATCCAGTTTTGGGATGCTTTCCAGATAGTCGATAATGTCCATGCCATCCGGCACGCCCAATTTGATACGTGCGATACGCTGCGCGGCATCGAACGCGCCAAGAAAATCGTTGTGTTCGAGCGCGATATCATGCGTGGTAAACAATAATTCCAGATTGGCGGGTTCCATTTTAAGCGCCATGTGCAATTGCGCCTTGGCTGATGCATAATCGCTTAATTCGCTATAAACCTGCGCAAGATTATTGTGGCATTGAATATGACGCGGGGATTGCTGCAGAGCTTTCTTATAGCTTTCCTTGGCAAAAGCGGGTTTGCCTAATTTGCGCTGGGCATTGCCAAGATTATACAGCGCGGCATCCCATTTCGGCGCGTAGGTGGTGGCTTTGGTGAACGAAGCCTCGGCTGAAACAATATCGCCTGATTTTTCATAAGCATTGCCCAGATGAAAATGAAAGAGCGGCGCCTTGGGGTCGATGGTTAGCGCCTGCTTGATCAGTGCGATGGCATCACTGTGCTGGTTCTTGTGCGAGAGGACAGATCCAAGCAACGCCATGCCATCGGCATTGCGCGGTTCTTGATGCAGCAGGAGACGATACGCGTTTTCCGCGTCATCCATCATTCCTGCCTGATGAAGGGCCATTGCACTCTGAAGTATATTCATGGAATTGAATCTACACCGCGCTTAACCGCACGAAAACGTGATTCTAGCGGGTGGCTTGCTCGCGGCGTGGCGCATTGGCGCCCTCGGCACTGATGATGTCGGCAATCGTCACAATTTCAATGCTTTGTTCATTGCGCGCGTTATAGCGTTGCTGAAGCCACATCACGCCAAATAAATCAAACAACCCATCAAGGGCGCGTTTGAAATTGGTATATTTCGATGTGCCATGCTTGCGCTGGCGGTCATTGACCGGAATATAAACCACATCATGCCCATACAATTTGAACAGCGTTGGTTCATAGCGGTGGATATTATCAAAATAGGGAAGCGCAAGATACGCATCGCGGCGGAATACCTTTAACGCGCAGCCGGTATCGGGGCAGTCATCTTGTAACAGGAAACGCCGCAGACCGTTTGCAAATCTGCTGGCAAAGCGTTTGGAACCTGTTGCCGCGCGGTTGACGCGCACACCGGAAACCAGAACATTTTTAAACGGATTGCTTTCAAGCGCGACAGTCAGAAGACGTGGAATATCGGCCGGATCATTTTGACCGTCGCCATCCATGGTAATAATCCATTCGCCGCGCGCATGACGCAGGCCTGTCCATACACCTTGGCTTTTTCCATACCGTGCCTGATGGCAAATGAGACGGATGTGCGGGAAGCGGCGCATCGCTTGCTGAATTTCATCGGTGGTTGGATCAACGCTGTGATCATCCACGAAAATAAGTTCGTAATTATTCTTGGTAACAGGCAGGGTTTCCAAAACGGTGGTAATTTCCTGCGCGAGGGGCAAAATATTACCCGCTTCATCAGCGACAGAAATGATAACCGAAACCAAACGGTCTTGTGCCGCTATGGGAAAACCGGGGCGGTTTAATTGCTTGGTTAAGGATTGAAACGGGGCTGTTTTGTTTGACATGGCACATATATAATTAAGCAAATATGGAATTACTAGGGCAAACCACGGTAAAACAGGAACTTATTGGCTTGCAAACCCTGAACTTTTTGATTAGGTTGCGGCCTCTTAAAAAGTTGCACCCGTAGCTCAACTGGATAGAGCATCTGACTACGGATCAGAAGGTTAGAGATTCGAATTCTCTCGGGTGCACCATTCACCACATCATTGCCTCTTCGCGTGTGACCCCGGCTTTGCCAACGTGTTTTCCGAGTTATGGCAAGACAGGACCAGTATGAGCGAGCCAACCAAATGCCCTAAATGCGGATCGGAATATTGCTATCAAGATGGCGCGTTATTGGTATGCCCGGAGTGCGCTTATGAATGGAATATGGAAGCTAGTCATGAACCAGAGGCCGCAACTCATACCGAAATCCGTGATGCGAATGGCAATGTGCTAACCACGGGTGATACCGTTGCATTAATCAAGGATTTGAAGGTGAAGGGTTCATCTTCCACGGTCAAAAGCGGGACCAAGGTCAAGAACATCCGCCTTGTTGCTGATCCGGTGGATGGGCATGACATTGCCTGTAAAATCGATGGTATCGGCGCGATGTATTTAAAGTCGGAATTCGTCAAAAAAGTTTGATGCACAAACAACCTATTACGTTGATGCGCACACGGTACGGTATGTAAGGGGGGAAAGTTAGAACCCGCAGCAGTGCCAGAATTTTGCTAACACCAACCCTACTGCGGGCAGATCGTTTCTGTTTATAGAAACGAAGCTTTAAACCATACGCTGATTTGCATAAAAAGTCATCCGGTTAAATCGCTATGATTTGCAAATAATTAGCTAGACGATTCAGGCCAGATGCGTAGATTTGGCGGTGCTAACACCACCAACCAAATCCAGTGACAGAATCCATTTTTACTCTGAAATGTTTGAACGGCGATGATCGCCCGCTTTTGCGGGTGGTTTTGACGCGCGTGCTTTAACGCTTCATAGCGAAATGTGGATTTTCGTGTGCTGGATCCAGTGCCGGAATCCATATGACCCAGCAACATGCCTTATCAGAGGACGTGCATCCGAGTGATGCGCCGTCCAAACGTCGTAAGCTTCAGCTCTATTTCTTTGATGCAGGCGGAGGGCATCGTAGCGCAGCCGAAGCGCTTATCCAAAGCGCAAAGGCAAGCTATCCCGGTTGGGATATTGAGCTAGTTAATTTACAGGAGCTTTTGAAAAAAGCCGACCCTGTCTATCAGGTGACGGGCGTTCAGGCCGAAACCATTTATAATGCGGCGATTAAACGCGGCTGGACCTATGGCTCGCGGCCATTCCTTCGCGCATTACAGCGCGGCATACGCATGAATGCAGCGCCGATGAAAAAAGTGCTGCGCGCGCATTTCGTGCAATCAAAACCCGATTTGATTGTTTCCGTGGTTCCGAATTTTAACAAGGTGATGTTCGATGCACTGCGTGACGTGCATAAAGATGTGCCTTATGTCACCATCATGACGGATATCGCGGATAGCCCACCGCATTTCTGGATGGAAAACCAGGACCAGTACATCATCGTTGGCAGTCATAAGGCTGCGTTGCAAGCGCATATGTCGGGTTTTTATCGCCCTGAACGTATTTTGGAAACATCGGGCATGATTTTGCGGCCCGCGTTTTATCAAGATGCCGGTAATAAACCGTTGACCCATCAGGCGATTGGGTTAGACCCCAATAAAAAAACAGCGCTGATTATGTTCGGCGGTAATGGTTCGATCGTTTCCAAGGGCATCGCGCTAAAGCTTTTGCAGCAGGGCATTCAAAGCATCGTGCTGTGCGGGCATAACAAGCAATTATTGGCAGATTTGCAGGGCATAGAAGGGTGTCACGCAATTGGCTTTACCCAAAAGGTTGCCGATTACATGCGGCTTGCCAACTTTTTTATTGGCAAACCCGGCCCTGGCAGCATGAGCGAGGCCTTGCATTTGGGTTTGCCGGTGGTGCTCTTGAACAATCGTGGCACGATGATTCAGGAACGCTACAACATCATATGGGCGGAAGAAAACAAGCTGGGTGTTTCCATCGATAACTTTGCCCATATCGGGCGCGCCGCGACGTTCCTGTTAAATAACGGGCGGCTTGACCAACACAGTTCCAACGCACGCCGTCTTAATAATCGCGCAGTGTTTGAAATTCCAAAAATGCTGGAAAGCATCATGGATGCAAATCCGGTTTCTCCACCAGCTGAGGCAATAGTTTTACCCGGACGCATGGTCGTGCGCCCCGGTGCGCGGCTTCGCGCTATGCTTCGAAGCCGGCCGCGCAATCAATCCCAACCTCCGTTTGTATGAAATAAATATTTAAAACCATGAATGACGCTGCGCCTTTACTGCTGACTGACCGCGAACTTGATACGTTGCACCGGATACTGGAACCGCTTGCCGGCGTGGACATGCCGGACACCGATTTACCCATCCATGAATTCCGCACCGCCTTCATGTCGGATTTGCATTTGGGGCGGCCAGACAGCAAAACCGATAAGCAATCGATTTTTCTGGATCGGGCGCGCCTTGCCAACAAAATTGTGATTAATGGCGATTTTATCGATTACTGGCTGTTCCGTGCATCGCGCCCGCAACACCTTGGCCGCATATTCAAAGATGATACGCATATGCGCACTGCGTTAAAGTTTTTAAGGCTTGCAGCGCATGTTTCGTTGCGGATGGTTAAATGGGAAGTATTCAAACCCTATGATGACGAGACGATGCGTTGGGGACAGTCGCATAATATTCCCCTGCAAAAGCTGTTGCGTGTTCTGCGCAAAGTGCCGGGTATTTTTGTTCCAGGGAACCATGATGAAATTTTTCGTGGCTTTACCAATGAATTGCACCTGATGGGAGAGGATGCGGCCGCGCTGGTTACAGCGCAAAACGGCCAGCCGGTTGACCCGAAATTACGCACCGCATATTTCAAAAGCCCGTCATTAGGGAATATGGATGTTTTGGAAGAATTTATTTATGAAACCGTGACAGGCGAGCACATGCATGTGTGCCACGGCGATAAATTTGATAATCCGATGAAAAAATCCAGCACGCTGGGAATGCTGGCAACATGCGTCTATCACAATGGCGTCGCGCCGCTGGTACGCAACCTTGGGTTTCCTGATACAGCATCATCCATGACCGATTATATAAATAGCATGGATGGCAAAAAGGACATGACGAAGTATTACGATCGCTACGCTGAATTTCTGGACAATCAAAATGCAGCTATTGTGGAGTATAACCGTGCGCATCCTGACCAAAAGCCGCGCCCATTATTGCGCGGCGGTATTCACGGCCATATTCATAATCCCGGTATTTTTTACCATCGCGGCTATGTATTTATTGATAGCGGCGATTGGGTGGATGATGCCCATTGCACCGCTGCCGTCGAGCACCTTGACGGGTCATGGCAGATTATGACTGTCAACCGCGAGTTAGGGATACACCCGCATCCGGTAACGCCGGAACGTGTGCAGATATTTAAAAACCGCAGTGATTTATCGCCCATACCCAAAGAACGCCCGCCGCGCCCCGATGTTGGCTGGAGTATGCCGGCGGTGAATGCAGGAGTTACATTATGAGCAAATCGCTTATCCTGTTGATTGATATTGATGGCACGCTGGTTGATACCGACAAGCATTTAAGTTATGCCATGACTGCCCAGTATGCAAAATATGGTCTGCACTTTGAACCACACGAGTTTTTTGAACCCAAGACATTTGCGATGCCGAACAAGGATGGGGCGATGGAAGTGGCAACAACCATGCTGTTTGGCGCATCATGGGAAGTAAATTACTATTATCTTAAATCAAAAATCCCTGATGCTCCGGTAGATGTACAAACTTTTCGAAAAGAAATTGTGGATCGGGTGACGAGCAATCATGACGGTGTGATCCCGCGCTGCGATGTGATTGAAACCGTGCTGGCCCTGCGTGAACACTGCAAGGCCAATAATATCGGTTTTTCAGCGGTTGCCGTAACCAATGGCGCAGGAACGGAAGCACGAGCAAATCTGAAAATAGTAGAAGCCGAAGGATTAGTGGTCGATGGATTGGTGAATGCCGATGATGTTGAAATCCCATTCCGTAAGCCACACCCCAAGCCGTATTTGATGGGATATGAAATTGCCTGCGATGTGTTGCGGCGTAATGGATATAATCTGGAAGGTGCGTGCGTTGTGGCACTGGAAGATAGCCCGCCAGGTGCACGCAGCGCATTGGCAGCAGGCGAAATATATGATGGTCTGTGTTATTATATTCCCACAACAAAGCGCGCGATATTAATACCGCAAATGACGGATGCGCAATTGGATCGCTTCGTTGTACAGCAGGATGTTTCGGCGCTTGGCATGCATATTAAAACGCAATTGCATGGACGTGGCACGCGCGCAACCATGCAAATTCAAGCCCGTGCTGCGTTGTAATTTTTTGATTATGTATGGTGGGATTAAAACCCGCAGCAGTGCCAGAATTTTGCTAACACCAACCCTACTGCGGGCAGACGTTCGTGATCATCAAGCGTGATTAAACAAGAACGAAGCCTAAGAATGTAAGATGATTTGCATAAAGAGTCGATATGATAAATTGATACGAAAGTAAAATTATTCACTGGACGATTCATTTTTATCATATAGATTTCGTGACGCTAACACCAACAACCACCAGTGACGGAATAACCCTACTCATTTAAAATTTAAAATGTGGCACGGCATGTTTACCCGCTTTAGCGGGGTATATGCGGCGCATGTTTATGAACTGAAAACGCATTAAACTGTGTGGTCAGGCTGAGGAGAGTTGTGTCCGGAATTGGCTAAATCGCCGGAATTTTTATGCTCCTTGATACGTCGTTAGAGGAACAAGCGGAGCTTTGCCTTGCGCAAGGTGAAGCGTTACCTGTTTTGCGCGCCGCAAAACGTCCTCATGCTTATCAGCCTGTGGTTGCGGAGCCGCAGACGCAACCCAAAATGCAATTCATTCCTCCCAATCATGGGTTGGTGATTGTGGGTGAAAAAAAGCGTGCCGTAGTTTTTTGCGATTACAGCAGCCGCGATAGCACCGGAAAAATGCGCAAGACCTTGGCGTTGTGCGAGCGATACCATTACGACATTCTGGTCATAGATGTAACGCGCAAAAAGGAAATAGACCTTAGCCGCGATGCGCGGGATTTTTTGCTTTTCGACCGTAATGTTCCGTTGATTAGCCTGCACTCTCCGCAATTGAACCGCGAACATATGCTGAGCTGGCTGTTTAGCGCGAATACCAGTATGGCGCTCGACGTTGCAAAAGATGGCTTGCGATGGATGGCGGATAGTCATGCGGATACACCCTACGCTCAAAAAAAGCTTAATAGGAATACAGACCTGATCGCGGTAAGCACGCATGATCGCGCGGTGAATGACAAGGCGCACAGCGCCATGACTGCGCCGTTTCTCATCATCGCCATGAATGACGACCATGTAAAACAATTGCAGAATACAAATGGCGCCGCCCATGCCGTGGTACATGGCGGGCATCCACATGATTGCAAGGCAATCACAGAAATAGCAGCGCGTTTGGATAACAAGGTTGCTGTATTCCATCCCGAACCACCCAAACGGTTGACCCATGCAGGAACCATAAGTCTGTCGCAGCTTCGCGCCGACAAAGCCGTAGTGGTTACGAATACGCCCGACATGATCCGTGTATTGAGAGATTTTTCCAAGCCAACCGGCGGCGCGCCATCGATTGCGCACCGACCCGGAACGCGTAACGGAGGAATGGTTCACGCCGCGCAGTTTTTATAAGGCCGTGTTTTTAGTTAGTGAGGTTTGCTGATGAGTAAAACCGATCGGTACCATGTGGGTCGCGCTGCGCGTGATGTTGTGCAGCGCAAAAATGGCAAGTCTTCAAATGCTTTTTCGCCGGACTATTGCCTGCAATTGTTGGGACTTGATGGCGCGGTAAAGCCATTCACCAAAAATGAACCAATTATTCTAAGCGATGGTGAAATTGACCCGCGAACCGGTGGCGGCGTTGTATTAAAAACCATTATCAAGCTGGATGAACACAAGCGCCTGCGCAGTCTTGAAACATTATATATGTTGCTGCAACCGAATGGCCGATACGTGGTCAGCAAATTGGCTGAACTGTCATTCCGCGCTTATCCAAATTATCTCACGTTGCAACAGGCCAGCATATTGGGGCGTGGCATAAACCCCCAGCATACCGACCGTGTATTGCGTTTATTCGGCGCCTTGCAGCGCATGCACACCGACATCCGCAATATGCATTTTCCGGATGTCGGAAAAATCATGGAGGATTTTCAAATCGCAGCGCTCATCGGCGAACGCTTGCATCTGCCGGGCATGTCAGCCAAAGGCGGCTTTGATTTTCAAGCGCCGATTGATTACCCGGTAAGCGCAGGCGCGCAGCCATTGCCATATGATTATTTACCGGAACTGCTTGGTCTTGGCCGCAATGATCTGGAGCCGATGTATGATTTTGGTGAAGCGCGCAGCAAAACAGAAATTGATCGGCAAAATGGTGCAATCCATAATTTCAAGGCAAGCCGTATTGAAAATGCAAAGCATGGTTCGCTGGTCGCAGCAACCACGCCGCATAATGCGCGACATGGCAGCCCGATTACCGATTTAATCGATGTGCGCTGGAAAGTAACGGGCGACCATGCGGTATTTGACCAGTTTGTAGTGTTGGGCGAAGAAAGCTGCAAATTGCCAACGGCACACCTGCAAAAACGTATCGGAATTGTGAACAAGGCGATGAAGGATTTGCGCCGGCGTCGTTATCCCCATGTGCTGGATTATATTGCGGAATATGATCAGCGCAATTTGGTGGATAAGCGCGCACTGACTGGCGTTGTGGATGAACATAAGCAAATGGTTGTGGTGCCATTTGGCGGACATAATGACCGCGAATATCTGCCGGGATTTGGCGCAACGATTGGCGGAAATTGCAAAGGCATTTTTACCTATTGGCGTGATGCGAACGGCCGCGTGCAGCGCAAAGGCGTCATTATCGATTTAGGGATTATTTTCAGTAAAAACCACGCGGTGCAGGCAAGCGAACAAGGCAATTGGGATTACGTTGTACCTGATATTGTAAATTATCTCGATGACATCGATCATTTCTTTGCAACGCATTTACACGCTGACCATCTGGATGGATATATCGATTACATCGCGCGCGGGTTGCTGCAAGGAAAGCATTTTCATGCAACAGCGTTTGTTTGCCGCGTGCTGGAACAAAAACTCAAGAAACGCAAAGTGCCGCAGGAACGCTGGCCATTGATGCACACGCTCAGCGGCAAAGGGTTTGTTCATGTAAATGCGGGCGATGAACGGGTGATGTCGGTTTATTATGCAGCTGATAGCATTCCGCATAGCACGGATAACACCCCTTATCTTGTCTTGCCTGCTCCTTATCGCTGCGATATCGCGGGCAACGCAAAAACTAAATCGGTTACGCCCAACCCGCATTACTGGGTCTATGGCAATATGGGGGATACCAGCTTTGGGCGCTACAATTTACCGGATTATGAAGGGGTGAAACCGCCCGATACCGGTTTTTCACAAGATTTGTTGCGTATCTTTAAAAAAAATATCGGCATTGAATATGCAGATATTCCAAAAGTATCGGGCGCGGCATTTGGCAAAGTGCATTTTATGGAGTGTGACCCGACATCCATTCACCGCGACGGTTTTGCGCCCGATGTGGTGGATGTCGAGCAGAACCTTTGCCGTCTGAACGAATGGTTTTCCGATAAAGGGCTTATTCTATTGGGCCTCAGCACCGCCAAGCGGCAGGATGAAATGTGCCTGCGCTTTGCCAATTTGTCGCAGCGCGATATATCGGTGTTTGGCGCGTATAAAGAAGACCGCTTTACCGATATGAGCGTGATGGGTGTTAACACCAATGTGCTTGCGCGCAATCCTGCCGGAAAAAATGTGCAGGCTTATCTGGATTGGCATGGCGGCAGAGAAGGGGTTGTACCTGTTAAATACTTCCGCCGCACCGCCAAGGAATGGCACACTATTGTGGAGGCGGATGTTGGCCGCGTGCTTATCCTTGGCACCGGTAGCCAGGGAACCGATATTGAAAAAGATGCGTTTGGTACGCAGCTCGCCGAGTTTCGCTCGCTCTTGCAGATGGATCCCAAATATCGCCCGACAGCCTTTGGCAAGGATTTACGTAATTTTCTGGTGGTTTATGCGCAAGGCGCTATTCCGGGTAATGAAGAAACGCAGTATGCGCAAATCAAGAAAACCGCGATTGAACTGGACATCACCGTTGCGGTTTCCGTGCATGAAGGCGCACGCTTTTACAATTTAAAAGAACCTTATCTATCACGCATCTTGCAGGATTTGGAACGCAGAGGCGAACGCTTTACGCGCGAGCCTAATAACGGATTGTTCATTCAAAAATTTGCGCTTTATCCGCCCGGACACGGTTGGAAAGAAGATTACCGCCAAGGCGTTTTCCCATGGATGAAGAAAAATGGTGTTGGCATGGTTTCGGCGCAGCATTTCGGCAAACTAGAATCGCCGCGCATTACGCATGAACTGGCGCGTGAGGCAGGGTTGCGACACCCGAGTGAAGCGATATCAAACCACACCGCGTTTTCCATGCGCGACGGCGGAAAACGACTGGAGATTATCGGGCATTTGCCACCATCATTTATTCTAGCACGGCAAAACCGGCGCGCCGATAAATATCATGGCGGCACTGCGGAATATAAACGCGTGGTTGTGGCGGCAGGGCAGGTTGGCACCGCGCTTGGCGGATTGTTTGCGAATAATAATACGGTTTATACCCAAGATTTCGGTAATGAGGATTACGACCGCGTATTATCGGAAGCGCAACTGTTACCAGCCAAACGCAATCGGCGTGATATCAACGCCGCATTGACCGAATTACCACCCGAACTGACCGCGCGGCGTAATTTGCCAACATCAGGAATGCGCACGCCATCGCTTCCACAACATGATCATCTGGAGTTTGCCTGATGTATGCGCCAGACCCGCAACTGCATCGCAATTTTCCGATGGATTATTACCGCGGGCCCGCGCGGGAGACGTTTTATTCAACCCATCCCGATTACCAGCCATCCTATGACGATGTGCGGCATATGGTGGAAGCCGGAAAGCTGATTGAAATGTTCTACGATTTCGAAGCATCCGATAAACTGGCGGGCAGTGCCGTGCCAAAAGAGTATGCTGCACTGGCCTTTGATTTGCGCGGACGGTTGCTGGCGCATTTGCGTATTCCCATCGCTATTCCGGAACATCAAGCCTACGCGATTGGCGCAGCGTTGGTTGGCCGTATCAGCGTGCGTGATATGGCGCAGGGTTGGCCGGGCCATATGGCGGCAACCATGGTGCAGAATTTCCTTAAACAATCCACGCAGCTGAATGGAAATGTATTGGGGCTTGAAGAAGTCACGTTTGCGGATGGAAAAAAAGGATTCAGATATGAATTGCCAAGCGATGGCAAGGCGCCGATTGAACTGGAGATTCACCAGAGCGGGAAGAAATTCCGTTATGCGGGTGAAGAAGATTGGCAAAAAATCTATGGTGTATCGCAACCCTTTAACGGCGAAAATTACGATGACCCGATGGCAAGCCATTGGTATGCGCGCATGGGTATGGCAAGCTTGTTCCCCGGAAACCAGAAACGTCATGATACGTTCCGTGAAGATGTGCGCGCCAAAGCGATTTGGGAATGGGCGTTTGGCAAACAGGGTAAGGATGGTTTGCTGCTGCCTGACCGCTGGCATAAAAAAACCAAGCGCATGGTGCGCTCGACGCGCCTTGGCGATATTTTACTGGCCAATAGCCGTTCGGCAAACCGTGCCAGAGGCGTTCAGGGCGGCGCAGTATTTTATGATGGACGCGACCCTGACCCGGAAATCATGCATGCATCGGACGAAGATGCGGCGGGAACAGCGGCTTTAAGTTTCTATCTTCGCCGCCTTGACCCTGACGGCATGCGCTTTGTTTCCGGTTTGGCGGAGCGAAATAGCTATAAGGATTTTCTACAAGGCACGAATGATTTTACTGACCGCCCAGCAATTGGATTTGTGCATTATGATGAAGGGATGTTGACGCGCGGGATTGGCACGTTGCTGGCTACGGATGATGAATATGACGGATTTGGCGACCGCAAGCGCGCATTATTGTTTAATTTATGCCATAACCCAGATGATGTTTTGCATTTAAATCATGAACAATTGCGCCCGTTGCTCGTGCAGCGGCATAACCCGATTTTTGTGCCATTGGTTTTAAACCGCACACCGCAAGTTTGCGAATTTGACCGTGCCTATAAGGCTGGCGCAGGCGGGCAGCAACCGCCCGAAGAATATCACCGCCGCCGCCATGTGATCTTAAGTCATCGCGGATTTATTCAGCGTGTGATGGAAACGCAGCTTGATTTAGTAAGTGTCACTCGCCCACCCAATATCGTAACCACGCGTTTATTGGAAGATGATAGTTATAGCCGATACGGTGATTTGAAATATTTTGCCTATAAGGATGCGGCAACGGGGCAAGTTATTCCCATACGCAAAACCGAATACCCGGATGTGTATGCGCGCGCGACCAATAAATGGAATTATGTGCGTCAGTTCGATTACTTGCTGCGTAGGGCAACCGAAGGCCACGCCATTGAATACAGCGATGATGAGGCTGCGCTGCTGGATTATCAGGAACGTTTGAAGGAAGTTGAACGCAAGCTTAAAGCCCATCAGGTCGGGTGGGATAAGCCATTCACCTTGCCGGATACAGGCATCGCGCCAGATACGATTGAAGATGCACGCATGCATTTGTGGACGATGCGCCATCAATGCCGCGGGGCATTGTTCAATTGCGTGCCGGAGTTCTGGGTTATCAATTCACGCGGGCAGCGTTTACCGTGGGAAAAAGTGATTGCGATGGAAAGCGCGACGCGCAAAGGGCAATGGCCGCTGCGCGAAGACCGTGAAACGGGCGATCATTTGCGTATTACCTTTGAACGTAATGATAAATTGCACGCAATCATTACGGCGCTGCGTGTGCTTGATGCAGATGCGTTTATTGGCAAGCAGGGAAGCCCGCGCTGGCAAGCGTGGTGGCGTAAATATGTGGATACGCATTACGCGGAATGGAAACCGTTTTACGAAGCATTCATCACATTGGGCGTGCAGGGCCCACCGAATTTAGAAGCATCCGAACAGCGCCGCATGAGCGAGCGAAAAGCATTACTGGAAATTGACCAGTTGATGAACAAGGCAGCGGAAACACCGGCCAGCGATTACATACGCACAGTTTTAAAAACACCACAGGGTCAGAAGTTACTAGCTGAACACCGTGCGCACAAGCAGCGTCGCTTGAAAGCATATCCATGGACGCCAGATAAAATGGAATTGATGGGGTATGATGCGCAGACGGCATATCCCGTAATGAATACCCGCTACCGCATCGACCCTAAAAAACTGATACGGCTTAAAGTGCCGGATGTGATGCTGGACCATCCGGATTGGGACGATCATTGGCACCGTTTCCATATTATTGAACGCCCGAACCGCGACGTTTTACGTGCCATTGAAAAGGCAGGGCCTGATACAGCAGTACTGCTGGTGGGCGAAGCAACGGGCATGTTCCGTTTGGCAGCTAAAGCCGTATGTCACCGTTTGCCGCCCCAAGGCGAGCGAACGCAGCAAGCGATAGCCCGCGCTCAGGCATCATACGGCACTGTGGGTAGAAGATTATCCGGCCTTGCTGACGGGCTGCGCCTTTTAAGCTTCGAGCAAATGGCACCTGTGCATTTTGAACGTAAGGTGGATGAGCATATCCAGCATGTTGCTGTGCCAGCGCAGGATTGGGCAGGGCTGGCCGATGCACGCGCGGGTGGCTTGCCCAAGCCACTAAAGAAGCTTACCGGAATTATCGTGCGCGATACAGGTCAGGAATTCACTAAAGGAAATATCCGTTTGCGGCGCATGTCCCGTGGGGAAGAAACGGGCGATGAATATATGGGCCGCCTTAAATCAGCGCAGCGCATGTCACTGGACGATATTCGCAAAATGAGCGATGCACAGGCACAGCAATTCGGCAAATTATCTGCTGCCGATTTATACAGCCAATGGAAAAAATTATTTGCTGATATGCGCGTGGCTGACCCTGCCAAGCAAAAGCTGTGGGTTTTGAAGCTGGAGCGGCCGGTTAGTACGCTTACCTATACGTATTTCAACCGAGCGGAGCAGCCGGTTGCAGCCTTTATTTCCACACGGCCACTGCGTGGTCGCACGCCTCAATCACCCCAACGGAGGGCCGCAGCATGAGTATGTTAGAACCCGATCACGCAGCATTGTACCGCGACGTTCATTTGTTTGGTGAAAAGCGTGGATTGTTTTCGCCGTTTTACCATGCGCATGCGCGAAAGAAAGGACCTCGGTTTGACCAGATGCGCGCGGTAAACACGGTGGCGTTTGCAACGCTTGCACAGTTGCTGCAAGGAAAACGTGCGATTTACCGTTTTGGCGCGATTTCAAAAGGCATGCGCGCAAATTATCAGGCGAAGATGAACGGCCCGTTCATGGTAGAACGCAGCGACGGGTCGTTAAAGCGCGGGTTTGATACGCTGGATTTGGACGAAAAAATCGGTTCGCAGCAATATCTTGCTGAAGTCATTATGCCAAACCAGCGCACACAGATTGAAGGTTTAAGTTTCCTTCGCTCCCTGTTTCCTGAAAGCCCTGTGATTGTGCCGGCGTTTTTGCAAGCAGCAACGGTATTGTCGGGGCAGCCCAATTTTGATCGTGGCGTCAAACGCAAAGATAAAGATTACATGGTGTTGTGGGATCCGGTTATTGTGGAGCTGATTAACATGTTGCCGATGCAAGGCGATTGGCATTTCTCTCGTTCATCCCACCTTGAGCTTGGCCGCGCAGTACTGATTGCAGCGGGATTAGAACCCCGCAGACCGCAAGCGGATATGAGTTTTCCTGATATCGATAAACAGGAAGTTACGCTATATGAAATGGCGAAAAAGCGTCTTGAATATCTTGTGTGGGCCGTAGAAAACAAGTTTGATCTGGACATCGAACCAACGCAATTGGTGCGTGATTTGGCGATTGCGCAAATGGCGGAACGTGGCTTACTGCCAAACGCCAACCCGGTTTTCATGGCAGGGATTGAAGCGAATATCGCCGGACTGCGCGATTTGCAAAAAGAGGTTGAACCGTTTTTACTGGCGCAAATCAAAGCCGATAAATTTGAAATTGATACGGTGGATTTGCACACTGTTAACCCCGATTTTTGTTTTGCAGTTGATGCAGCAAAGGGCGGCGTGCTTCCCGCAACATCCATCAGTCTATCAGGGTTAAGCCAACAATTCGCCTTGCGCCGATATTCCGATGCCGATTTGCAATCGGATATTTATAATAGCGAAGAAATCCGCCGGATGAATGTGCAGGGCTTTGCGCTAGGCGCGGGCGATATTTTCTTGCCGCCCATGCGGCAGAGCGATACTGAAGCCAAATCACTTAAAGACCATGATGGCAGAAGCATTTTCTCGCGCCCCATCATTGCCGATTTGACCGAGCGTGAAATGATGCAAGCGCAGTTTGTGCTGGGCGTTGCGGAAACCTTCATGCTGCCAGCCAAGCGCACATTATTTATCGTCGCGGATGACAAATATGGCCCTGAAACGGATAAATTACACGAAGCGGCACAACTTGCTTATAACGATGAAGCGCCGAATGTTGCAGGTGCTGCGTTCCAGAAAAAAATCCGCGAGCCACATCGCTCTGCAATCCGTGAACTGCAGCAAAAGCTAAGTGTACACGGGCACGTAATCAGCACGTCCGATTTCCAGCGTTTTTATGGTGTATTCCAGAACCTGCCTGAATTTGCGGTATCGCCGGGGGAAGCGATGCCGGGCAGCGCAGCGCGTCTTGCGGCGCGGCATCGTTATCTTGCGCGTAATGTGACCGATTTTGTGTTCAAGACCGGCATGTGGGAACAATCGAATGACGGCGTACAGGATATGATTTTGGCCACCCGCATGCAGTTGGGCTTAGAATCTGGCGCAGAGCATGAACCACACACCATTCGCTTGGTTGATGAAAACGGAAAGCCGCTAAGCTTGGCAGACCGCGCCATGGCGATATGGCCGCAATTAAAAAACGCAATAGAGGCTGGGCGTGATGCGCGTGATTTGGTGGAACCAGCAACAGCGATTGCACAGTTATGGGCATTTCACCGTTTGCTGACCGATCACCCGCTGCGCCAGATGGTATTTACTGATTTGCGCGGAAAGGAAAAACTGTTTCTTCCTGCAAACATGAACTGGCACCGCTTGCCGGTTCAGCCCGGCGCATATGATCAACAGGCATTTGAAAAATTGTGGCACGACGAAATCAAACCAGCGCTGGAAGGTCGTTTGGCCATGGCTGTGCGTACCCGCCACCTATCGCATATTGATGATTTTGCAGAATTGAAGCGCAGACAGGATGCCGCGCAAAAAATCGATATGGCTGGAACGCGGCCAGAAGCGGTGCGCACGGCAAAAAGCGGCGGTGTGGTTGGTGTGCGTGAAGCATCGCGCAACGCAATGTGAGAGTTTACATGAAACGAGATAAAGAAGGAAACGGTTCATGAATGAGCAACGTCTTGAAGATCTGGCACTGGTCAGGAAAGCGCCGCGTTATTCGCCTGTACTTGTTCCGCTTTCTGTGAAATCGGTCGAGCAGTATCGCCGGAGAGCTTCGGCAAAGGAGCGCAGATGGCTTCGAAACAATTTTGATCCGGAAACCAAAGAGGCAGCCTATCGGTATAATGCACAGGACAGGATCGCCCGTGCCTATGTTCCGGTCAGTGATGATTATATCGACCATGAGCGGGTTAAAACATTATACGACGACCGTTTTATGCTATCCGGCTGGGTCGATAATCTGGGTGAAGGAACGTATAAGCTTTCTTCAAAACTCCGGTTATCGAGCATGCAAGCGCATAATCTGGCGTTTGGATGGGGCGCGGCAGCATACCGGTTTGATAAGTATAAATCCAAAAGGAAGCCGCGAAAGACTTTTTTGGAAATACCGGAAGGGGCAGATGCAGCCAAGCTGCAACGTGAGTTGAATGCGACATGCTTTGTTCAGGATTTAATCAACGAGCCTTCCAATATTATGAATTGTGAAGGACTGACGAATGAAGCCAGAGCGCTTGCCAAAAAATATGGCGCATCCATAAGCGTCATTCAAGGAAAGAAACTGGCAGAAGCCAATTATCCGTTGATTTATGCAGTCGGCAAAGCTTCGGAAGAGGAACCGCGGTTAATTGACATGGAATGGGGCGACCCATCGCACCCACGCATCACGTTAGTAGGCAAAGGCGTTGTCTTCGATACGGGCGGTATCAATGCCAAGTATGAAGACCAAATGCGCGACATGAAGTATGACATGGCTGGGGCAGCGCACGCGTTAGGCACCGCCTATATGATTATGGATGCGAATTTGCCGGTGCGGTTACGCGTATTGTTGCCCGTTGTTGAAAATGCCAACGGCCCGAAAGGGTATAAGCAGGGTGATGTGTTGAAAACCCGCAAGGGCGAAACGCTAGAGGTGACCCACACCGATGCCGAAGGCCGTTTGATATTATCCGATGCTTTGTATGAAGCGGCACATCCGGTAAGCCCCGAGCATAAAAGGCCTGATTTGATTATCGGATTTGGTACAACCGGCTGGCACGGATTCACCGAATTTCCCGGCTGGGGATCGGTGTATTCAAACCGCAAACCGGTTCAAGAGCAGTTCATGCGCTGCGCGGCAGAATGTCAGGAGTATTTCACAGCGCGGCCTTTCCTGAAGCCACTGCAAAATGAATTGAGAGCGGCGCATTCCAGTGCCGAACTAATCCAGTCGGCGGAAGGCCACCAACGCTATGATGATCTGATGGTGTTTAGTCTGTTGCATATGCAGGTGGAAAGCGTATTGGGCGAAAAGGGCAGGGAAGCACCTTTTGTGTATATGGACCTTGCGCCGTTCCGCGAAGCGAACTCCACTGCCACCCAATATCCACCTGATTTGCCGACAGGCGGTTTTGCAATGGGCGTACGTTCTTCGTTCCGATTGGTTGAACAGCATTGCCAATAGAACGCATATTGCGAGTTTAAATTTTTGATTTTTGGGAATTAAAAAACCCGCAGCAGTGCCAGAATTTTGCTAACACCAACCCTACTGCGGGTTATTGCGTTCGATGCGTTGAAGCAGAACGAACCTTTATATGTATGCTGATTTGGACAAAGAGTCGATACGAAAAAATGATACGAAAGTAAAATAATTAACTAGACGATTCATTTTATTGAAGTAAATTCCGTGGCGCTAACACCATAACCACCAGTGACGGAATCACCTCTCTGACAGTATATGTTGCGCGATTGGATTACCCGCTTTAGCGGGGTAGTTTATGCCCGCACTATGTTCGCAAGGAGAAATGTGTATCCGGAATTGGGCTAAACTGCCGGAATACCCATGCCCAATAAGGCACACCAAGCACCAGAAACCAAAATCGCCGAAATAAACCGGGATATTCTGCGCCATATCGACCGCGCGAATAATGTTGATTGGAATAATGTTGTGCCGCTTGCCATTAATTATGGGCGTTGCCGCGCAACCGGCATGATGGTGAAGGAATTTGCCGACGAATTGCTTGAAGCCGGTCTTATTAAGCAAACAGCCGATGGTATTTACGGCCTGAATATCGAAGCACGTAGTCTTACCAAGGAAGATGTTGAAGCGCATATCCGGAAAATCGAGCAATACTGCATTGAAAAGAAGCATATTGCGGAGTTGCGTGGCGAGCGTCTGTATTTGACCGACAGTCTGAACCCCGAGCATAAAGACCGTTATGCAAGCTATGACCGTAATCTGCGTGTGATGGGGTTTTGGGTGCATTCCGTATGTGTCATTACGCATCAATGCACGGGCGAGCATAAAGGGGATTTAATTCTGGCCGAACGCCATCCGCTGATTATCGAAACCAAGAATGACAGCAAGTGGGATCCGTTATCCGGTGCGATTTCCGCAGGGGCAACAGCATTCGAGACATTGGTAAGCGAAGGATTTGATGAATACGGCTTAAGCGAACAGCAGATGCGTCGCGCCCGTCCACTGACCACCGTGACCACGCAACGCGTATGCAGCGAGAACCCATTTCATATCGTGCGTGAGCGGGTGCAAGTCAGCAAGCTTGGGCTTACGGGAAAAGAGTTCAAGCGCCTAGAATGCCATGACGTCAAAGATGTGGTTGTGCCGCATGGCGAGGGTACCCGCAAAATGGGTGTCACATCGAATGTAAATTTTGTGCGGGTGTCACCCGCCAAGGTGATCGAACATTTACATAAACGTAAACATTTGAAAAACGGCAAAGCCTTATCGATGCTAAGTTACCTCTTGCATGCGGGCCATATTACTGCGGCTCATTCATGCGAGCCGGATATGCGACAGGCCCTTGCACGTAAGCCAAAAATCTATTGCCGTGCCACCAAAGGTTGGAAGCTGCGCGCGCATATGCCTGTTCGCGGCGCGATGCGCCATCTGCCACGTGCTGAATCCAGGTTGGCTGCATGAGCTTCACCACGACGCGTGAATTATTTATCGACGCTGCGCGTATGGTTGCCAAAAAAAATGATAATTATTCATCCGCATCAAATCCACCGCAAGCATCCATTTTAATCCAAGGATGAAAGGAAGCAGATTATGAATGCCCCGACCCATGGCGATGGCCACCATAGTTTGTTTGTGCCTGCGGCGCAGCAGGTAGCGTTAAGTGATGCAATTGAACTGCGCCGGTTTCAGGGGGTGAAGGAAGGACACCGCGTTGCCCTTATTGAAAAACTGCTGCATGGCATTGCGACGGTTGCGTTAAGTAAAGACAATAACGAAATTTTGCTGATGGCATGCAGCAATGAAGAAAACTACCGCCTTGCAAAAAAGCTGATGGCTGAATTCAATGACATGTTCATCGCCGTAAAAGAAAAGCATGACAATAATAAAAAGCGCGTGGAAGTGATGTATGAACGCATCAAAACCATCCGTGAAAGTAACGGCCTGTTTAAAGACAAAGATACCAAAATTCCTGGGTTCCTGCGTGATGTGAAACCGATGCCGCGCCAACCGTTAAGCGAAGGCCAAGCCCCGCTGATTACAAGTCTGGCAGATGATACTACCAGCATTATCGCTGTTATTGCGCATTTTGGTTCTGGTAAAACCTATCTGCCTTTCGCGCAAGGGCTTGAAGACATTATAACAGGTCGCCGCACTAAACTGATTGCGACACGTAAAGAGTCAACTGTGCACAAACACATCGGTTTTGTGCCCGGAACGCAGCATGACAAAACCAAACGGGATAACCATGCAGCATTTGAAAATCTGGTCAAGGTGATGATGGATTGGGGGGTATCTGAAAAAGATGCGATTGATAAGACGGAGCGCTTAATCAAACCGTCGAAATCCTTATTGCCGGGTCAGGAAATTGTGGAAATTGTCCTGCCTGAACAATTGGAAGGCCGCACTATTCATGACGCGGTAATTATTTTGGATGAAGCGCATGGTATCCCCACATCGCTAATGCGCGGAATTCTGGGGCGGCTTGGCAATAATTCGAAATTGATCATCGTGGGCGATTTCCACCAGATAAATGACAAGCGTTTGCGCCAAACCCATTATGATGAAGATGATGGGTGCGGGCTTGCCTATGCCGTGTCGTTTCTGGCTGATAGTCCCAATATTGATAACATCGCCATGATTGTAAATATGGATGCCAAGGACGTGCACCGCAGCGATGCAACACGCGAGGTTGCCTTTGCGATGCAGGCTTACGCCAAAAAGCGCGGACGTTTTCCGGTATGGCAGGGCGATATTGATAACGCGCTGGCGCAATATGCCGAGCGCAAGCAGGCAGCAGCACGAACAAATGTTGCAACGCTGCGCAGGTCGCGAATTGCTGCGGCAAGTTGTGAAGCCTGATTGAGTCGCGGGTGGGCGGTGGGATACATTGAGGCGGCTTGTTTAGCAGCGTGCAGGGATGGTATTATGCCTTTATGAAATCAAAGGCATTTTTATTATCCGTCATTATTTCTCTGCTGTTCGCGTGTGTTTCAGCTTTTGCCAATACTGCGCCACAACCTGTTGCTCAGCCTGCGGCGCAGCAGCCACCGACAGCCGCGCCGGTTCACGACAAAACAATTCTGCCTCCCAAAATTCCGCAAGATAAATTGCCAAAGAAAATCAAACTGGCGGGCAGCGCGTATATTCCATTTAAAACATGGGATCGCGGGAAAGAAATACAAGGTGGCGGCTTTTTATTGCTTCCGCCTAACCTGATCATCGGGAAAGACAAGGTGCCGGTTGTCATCATCATGCATGGCAGCAGGGGCGTGACGCCTGACCATGAATATGTTTATGCGCGGGAGCTGGCCGCGATGGGCGTAGCTGCTTTTGTGGTGGACAGTTATACGCCGCGCGGCATCGCCACAACGCATGAGAACCAGCGTTTGATTTCTATCCGTGACTTTACGCTGGATGCCTACCGCGCCCTTTACGAGCTGCGCAAGGAACCGCGAGTTGATATCAGCCGTGCAGGAATTGTAGGTTTTTCCAAAGGGGCGATTGTCGCATTGCTGACAGCGATGAATGTAAAACGCAATGAATTGCGCATCGATAAAAATCTGAAATTCAAGGCGCATTACCTGTTTTATCCGGGATGTGTGTTGCATTACCGCGATAATTCAACCACCGGCGCGCCGATTACCTTTTTCCTTGGCGAAAAGGATACCTATACGGGTGTAGCGCCATGCGTGCAGCTGTCGAATGAATTGAAAAGCACCGGTTCGCGCACACAAAACTTTATTTATAAAGATGCTGTCCACGCATGGGATTTTCCTGGTGAGGAAGCCCACCCTGAAGCAGAAGTATTCATGAATTGCAGCTTCTTCCAGCAGCAGGATGGTACATGGAATGAAGCCAAATCCGGCGTGAAGGGTATCAAAGGATTGGAAGGGCCGATGTATGAAAAAGCTTTAAAAGGCTGTTTAACCTATGGCGAAGTTTCCAGAGAAAACCCAAAGGCCAGCGCGCAATCGATGGCGGATTTCAAACGCCTTGTGAAAGAACAGTTGCTCGGCAAGCCGTGATTGCTGCTATGCAGCATATAACTATTCACATTTTTTTTGTAAATTGCGCAAAAAAAACCTCAACACAAATCAATTTTGGCAATACGCTTTAAAGCTTGTTCGGCGTTTGGCTTTGAATGGGTAGGGTTATTACTTGCTGCCACCCCTTGAGGATCATGTTTTATCGTTCTCTCCCGCTGGGTTAGCGGCACCTGAAAGTCGCCTGGAGCGAAGCAATAACGCGAGATATAAAACATTATGGGATGTTATCCAGTTTTGTAACACCCATGGCATTCCTTATGTCACGGATAGCGCGAACGCAGTTCTGCCCACCGCGTTATTGCAAGAATTATTCAAAAAGCACTATGCAGTAAGATTATTGCCGCCCACCACCCTTAGGCATCAGGGGGCTTCAACCATCATCGCGCTGGAAAGCAAAAACATCAATAACCCGGATAGTTATCACGGGCAGGTCGTTTCAGCGATTGCCGGTCATGTGGGGGCGCATTTGTGGCCGGGGGTCAGTTCCATTTTTATAAAAACCGATGCTAACCCTGCCTTCCGCAGTGCTTTCGAAGCACCGCTGGATAAACCGCTTAAGGCATTGCTGGAGGATCAAGGCGTGCCGGTAGTGGTTTCCTGTGTGGATTGGGGCGATTTGCATTTGGGGTTTGATCATAAGGTGGGCGACCAGTTCGAGCATTTCTGGAAGGCGACGGCGTTCATGGTCACGTCTTGCGGAAATGACGGGTTGTTTGGTCCTAATGGCAATATTCAGGTGCCATTCCAAAAACATATGGCGTTTAGCCACGCATCACCCCTGGCGGTAAGCGTGGGAGCCGCCGAATGGGGCCCACAAGGTTTTTATATTGGCGGATATAGTTCCGCGAATAGCCCGACATTCCTTGCACCTGTCGCGCCAGCCGCGCGCGTGAAATGGCAGCCTGACCGCAATCCGGAAGCGATTATCGGCACATCAGCGGCAGGGCCCTATGCAGGCGGAATTTTAGCGTCACTTAATCGGCGTTATGGTTCGTATTTAACGCGCGAGCAGATATTATTCGCGGTATTGGCAACCTGCGATAAAACGGTGGTCGTTGCGAGCTTTGGCAAACATACGCCGAATTCTTATGGCATCAGTTATCAGGCCAATGGCGCAGGGCTTACCTACAATGCAGGGCCGGGCGGGTTCGGGCTTATCAATCCGCATATGGCGGATCATTTATTGGCGCATATGGTCGCGTTGACACAACACAATCCTGATTTAATCACCGTGCCGACCGAGGTGCGCGTTGAGCTGGGAATTGATAATGCGCATAACTACCGCGCCAAAGACGGGTATTATTATTACGACATTGAATTGCCGGATGGGTACGCGCTTAAAACCACCATCGAAGCGGAGTTCACCAATGCCCCCGACAAAGATGTAGCCCATGGGCAAATCATGTTAACCAGCCCATCTGGTACATCATTCCCCATGGTGACGAGCCGTTCGCATAAACACGGGGTATTCAACGGCCTTAGCACCAGCCATGCATGGGCGGGGGAGGAAATGGGCGGTCGCTGGCGCGTGCGCAGTACGGAGCCCATTAAACGCTTACGCATCAGCCATCATCACTTTTTGGAAGGTGATGTCATCCATAACATGAATATTCAAAAATTATTGTGCACGCCCGTGCCGGATTTAAGTGATGCAGTTCCACTAACCGAATTAAAACCAACCCTGCGGGTAATGCGCGAAGTAGCGGGACAAGCCAAGCCGCTTCTCCCAGCGCAAATGCTGCATGTGCCATCGGTGCTGGAAGCGAATGTGGCAAGGATGTAGAGCTGTGGGAGGGTTCTCTCAAACTGGAGCGGGGATGAGGATTCGAACCCCGTGCCGCTTTGCGGCACATATAAAATTTGTCGAGGGTTCCTGGCAAATTCGTTTATCTCAAACTGGAGCGGGCGAAGGGATTCGAACCCTCGACCCTAACCTTGGCAAGGTTATGCTCTACCCCTGAGCTACGCCCGCTTCCTGTTGAGTGGCGCGATAATACGCAAAGGATTGGACTTTGCAAGTATCTTTAATAAATGCCCTAAAACACTTGCCGTTAGGCCATAACTGCACCATCTTATAGGTGTTCACGCAAACCTTTAACGAAGTATCCCATGCAATTACCTGCACAATCAGTTGCGCCTAATTCCCAAGCTGCGGCCATTAAAGATGGCACGACGGAGTCGTTCATGGTGGATGTAATTGAGGCATCCAAAGAACGCCCCGTGATTGTTGATTTTTGGGCGGAATGGTGTGGCCCTTGCAAGCAGCTCATCCCGTCGCTTGAAAAAGCAGTGAAGGCACAAAATGGCAAGGTGCATCTTGTGAAGGTGAATGTTGACCAGAACAGGGAACTGGCTGCTGGCCTTCGCGTGCAATCCATTCCCGCGGTATTCGTCTTTTTCCAAGGCCAGCCGATTGATGCGTTTGTTGGCGCTTTGCCTGACAGCGAAATCAAAAAAATGGTGGATAATCTTGCCAACGTAAATGCCAAAAACCCGGAAGGGCAAAATGTGGCATCGATGCTGAAACAGGCGGAAGGCTTTGTAGCTGAAGGCAAGTTAGACCATGCCCAAGCATTGTATAGTGCGATACTTGAAATTGAAGGTGAAAATGCCGCTGCCTATACGGGTTTGATCAAGGCATTTTTAGCAGCGGATAACGCCGAAGAGGCGACGTACCTATATGAAAATGCACCTGATGCGGTGAAGGCCGATAAGGCTTGGGCATCGGTGCAAACCGCGTTTGAATTAAAAGAAAAACTAGCGAAGTCTGCGCTGGGCGCCGATGCAACGCAGGTATTAAAAGCCAAGGTGGATGCCGAACCAGCTAATCATCAGGCGCGGTTTGACTATGCGCTGGCATTGTTTGCCGAAAATAACCGGGAGCAGGCGATGGATGAATTACTGGAAATCATCCGCCGTGACCGCAAATGGAACGATGAAGCTGCACGCAAGGAATTGGTGACGATATTTGATGCCCTTGGGCCGATGGATCCGTTGGTGATTGCGGCGCGTAAAAAGCTTTCATCCATTTTGTTCGCGTGAGATGCCATGTTGAACGATCCAACAAATCCTAAAAATCTTGGGCCGAAAATTGCTGGAACACCATTCATCACCCGGCCTGAAGATCTGCCGGAGATTATTCCTATCTTTCCGTTAGCGGGCGTATTGCTGCTGCCGGGCGGGCGGTTGCCATTGAATATCTTTGAGCCGCGCTATCTGGCGATGATTGAAAACGCATTGGCGCATAAGCGTATCTTTGGCATGGTGCAACCAACTGGCATTAATAACCCCGATGGTTCATCGCAGGTGTTTAAAGTTGGCTGCGCGGGGCGTATCCATTCATTCAATGAAACGGATGATGGGCGTTTGCTCATCAGTTTGGTGGGCGTGTGCCGTTTCCGTATCCGCGAGGAAGTGGAGTTGCAGCATGGCTTCCGCCGCGCGAAAGCAGAATGGGATGATTACCTGCATGACTTAACCGAAACCTGCAAACCTGCCTGCGTTGACCGCGATAAATTAATGCAGCACATGAAATGTTATTTCAAATTGCAGGGTGTTGCGGGCGATTGGGATGTGATTGAAAAAACCAATGATAATAAATTGATTACATCGCTGGCGATGATTTGCCCGTTCCAGCCAAGCGAAAAGCAAGCCTTGCTGGAAGCCAAGACGATTGAAGAGCGTTGTCGTTTGCTGACCACCTTGATGGATATGGCCTTGCTGGGCGAAGAAAACGATGATTGCGACACCATAAAGCATTAGGATAACGCATGAAACCCAAAGACGAACTCCCCAATACCCATACCCGCGTTGACCCGCGCTTGCTGGAAGTGTTGGTGTGCCCCATCACTAAATCCTCGCTACGTTATGATGCAGCCGCGCAGGAACTGATTTCCGATGCGGCGAAGCTGGCATTCCCCATTCGTGATGGTATTCCCGTTATGTTGATTGATGATGCACGGCGAATTGATGAATAGCGCATCGATGAATAAAGAGCCGTGGCCAACCGAACTTAAATTAAAGAAAAGCGCGAACACGCTGACCATCACCTTTGATGATGGAAAAGTGTTGACGCTTAGTGCGAAGAACCTGCGTGAAAACAGTCCATCTGCCGAAGTGCAGGGGCATGGCGGACAAAAGCCTGAAGTGAACATCAATCCAAACGTGCGCATCACCGGCGTAGAAGCAGTGGGCAATTATGCCGTGCGCATTTTGTTTGATGATGGGCACGCAACCGGCCTTTACAGCTGGGCATGGCTTTATCATTTAAAGGCTGGTTGAGTTACGCGGATTTGCGCGGGCTGCCAGCGTCATCCTCATCATCGTAATCTTGCGCAACGTCACGCGTTTCGGTGAGGGTTTCTTCCGCTTTTTGCGCTGGAGATTTTTGGCGTTGTTGGCTTTTGCCGTTTTTGTTCAAGGCTTCCAGCATTAATGAAATCATGCTGGTGGCGGTATTAAAGAAAATGGTCGCATCACTGATGCTGATGCTTGCTTCGGCATTGTGAAGTGCGGGGCGAATGCGGCCTTCAATATCGCTGAGCATACCGATAATACGTGCATCAGGAGAATTGGCGTTCTTGCTTTTGCTCATCGCAACCAGACGTGGCAATGCTTCATGCCATAATACATCGGATTTACTGGCCGTGCCGCCACCAAAGGCTTCACTGTATTTGCTGAGTAAATCTTCGGATGCGCGCACCAGATGGAAGCAGCATGCGCCTGCCAAACCGAATGCCAATGCGCGGCCAGCGGCGCGGATATCTGCACGCACACCATGCGGCATAATACGCAGCGTTTCCTCGGCAAATTGGTTATCCGCATGTTCGGTAAGTTCATAGGTGTCGAACAAGCCACGCTTTGGCACAGTGAACACAGCCTTGCGGCTTAACTCCGATGCAAACGCCGTTTCGAATTTTTCAACGAGCGAGCGGAGCAGGGTAAGCTCATGCGCATCAATCACTTCTTCGCGGCCCGGAAAACGGAATTGTCTGGTATTCAAATCAATAAAGTTTTTATCGAAAATTGCGCCAAGTTTATTTAGCAGTGCATTTGCTTCTGGCTTGGAGTGTTCAAGCTGAATAGGATCGCCCTTAATCAGGGTGTCGAGCGCGGTTTGCGCTTCCATCAGCGGCACAAACATCTCCGCCGCGCCAACGGCAGTGCGGTTGGCAACTACGCGATATAATTTCGCGCCAAGATCATAAAATTTATACTGGCTAATCGGGTTCATTTGTTCCGCTGGCCCACATATTCAGCACCAAAATGGTCGCCCTGTTTAGCAAGCGCGCCGTAATCGGGGCAAGGAAAATGTTACGAAGTAGCAAAGAAACAGGTGCATATTAATATTTCTGGCCGTGCTTAGACTGCTCAGTTTAGTGCAGTAATGGCCGCTATTAATAAAAAATCACAAAAATGCCGCTTTAGTTTCGCTTCCGGCAGTGTATAACGCTGCACCGCACAAAATGTGGATAAGTTGTGAATATATAGGAAACGGAAGAAACGATCATGGCCTTGTTACCTTACAGACAGCGCGTAGCTAAAGCTGCACTACCGCCGCGCAGAAAACCCGAAGATATCGCCGCGCAAGAAGGTGTGTTGATTGCTTGGAATACCTTCATTGAAGGGAATGATCAGGACGCAATCTTGGCTGCCGCAAAACTATTGGTGAATAAGGCTGTGGCGATTGCTGGTGTGAAGGCATCGGACGCATGCGAACTAATGGGCGGTATTTCCGTATCCGCGCATGATCGTGATGAAACATTGAAGGCGGCAATTTTAAACATTCACGATGATGGCGCAGACGCCATTTCGCGCAGCCATACGGGGATCATCATCAGCTCGATTGGTAGAGTTCGCGCGCCGATGGTGGTAACGCGCAAACCGCGCGATGAAAGATATCCGGCTGGCCCATATACCGTTTCATGGGCACTCATTCAACCAAACCCATAATCAACAAAAAAGTAGAAAGACACAGGAAGTAAAATGACTACCCCGCAATTACAAGCAAGGCCACGTCGGTTAGCCCAGCGCGTGGCGCCCGCAGTACCGCAGGAACATGAAGTGGTGCAATTCCCCGGTGTAATGCGCACATCACCCGCAAAGCAGGTTTCGGCAATCGCTGCGGAACAAAACCGTTTGTGGCGCATGGCGTTTAACACATATCAAGAAGGTGCAACACTGGAGAGCATTGCACGCACTTTTGCAGAATTGGATAGAGCCATTCGTGACCCCAAAAATGAAGTGGTGGATACAAGCGTTGAAAACGGCTCTTCCGTAAAAACCGCCGCGATTAATGCTCATGCCAACGCATTTTCAAATCTTTCCTATATGGCGCAGGATTTGAAGAACAATGGCCGCGTCGAAGAAGGCGAAGCATTATCCGCAGTTTTGAAAACCGCTAAGGCGAACCGCGAAGCACCGGATGATGTTCCGGTCATCCAGATGCAGCGCCCTGATCCTGACCGTGCGATCAAAGACGCGCAAGCACAGCAACAGCAATTACAGCTTTAGGTTAAGCAGCGCATTGTTTTGAATGCGTAGCCTGTAGCTGTGCTTTTACCGTTTGGTCTTTAACGGTGTCCCGCACGGCCTGCATGGCCACGGTCTCCGCGCAAATCGCGGCGATCATGTCGTTGTTCCCGGCGGTCGCCGCGCAGGTCACGAACATCCTGATGCAGTTCATGCTTATCTTTACGTAATTCGGCGCGATCTTCTGCTAGCTCTTTTTTATCTCCGTTTTTGATATCGTTGGCGATTTCACGGCGATCCTCGTGCAGTTCACGTTTGTCCTGACCAATCTCGTGGCGATCCTGCATTTTCTCGCGATGATCTTCTCTAAGCTCCTGTCGGTCATGGAAGCGCTCGCGGCGTTCCGCCATTTTTTGTTTGAATGCCATGCGTTCTTCGGCGGACATCGATGCAAACTTTTCCTTCATCGCTTCGCGGCGTGCTTCCATCTTTTGCTTGAATTCCGCGCGTTGTTCGGGCGTCATCGACTTGAATTTTTCGCGAAATTGCCCATGCATGGCTGGCGCTTCGCCCGCTGGCGGTGATGGCATGTCTTCCGCAACGGCAGTTCCTGCAATCATCAATAAACTGGCAAGTGAAAAAATAGAGAGGAACTTTTGAGCGGACATTTGGAAACTCCTGAGCAAGAGATATGACTGCCATAGTGTTGCATGGCACAATTAATTTTTTGCTAGAGAGTAAAGTTAAAAAAACTTACAATTTCGAATGATTTTAAAGTGACCCAGATGCCCCGTATTAGCTTTTTGCGCGTTTTTTGAGTGTTTGGGTTGGTAAATAAGGCTTTAAATATTTACCCGTAAAGCTGGCTTCGCATTCGGCCACATCTTCGGGTGTGCCTTCGGCTACAATTTCACCGCCACGGTCACCGCCTTCGGGCCCTAAATCGATAATCCAGTCAGCGGTTTTGATCACTTCCAGATTGTGTTCGATGACCACCACGGTGTTTCCTTGGTCAACCAGTGTGTGCAGCACTTCCAATAAACGCTTCACATCTTCGAAGTGCAAACCGGTCGTGGGTTCATCGAGGATATAGAATGTCTTACCCGTTGAACGGCGGGAGAGTTCCTTTGCCAGCTTCACGCGTTGCGCTTCGCCGCCCGAAAGCGTTGTTGCGTTTTGGCCAATCGCCATATAGCTGAGGCCGACCTGGTTCAGTGTTGCGATCTTATCGCGGATGGAGGGGATGCTTTCAAAGAACATCAAGCCTTCCTCCACATTCATGTTTAGCACATCGCTGATGGATTTGTCTTTCCATGTGACTTGCAGCGTTTCGCGGTTATAGCGTTTGCCATTGCATTCATCGCAGGTCACATACACATCCGGCAGGAAGTGCATTTCAATTTTAATAACGCCATCGCCTTCACAGGCTTCGCAGCGTCCGCCTTTTACGTTGAACGAAAAACGCCCCGGGCCATACCCGCGCGCCTTTGCTTCCGGCAGGCCCGCAAACCAATCACGAATGGGCGCGAATGCACCAGTATAGGTGGCGGGGTTGGAACGCGGCGTGCGCCCAATGGGGGATTGATCGATATCGATCACCTTATCAATCAGGTTCAGGCCCTTGATGGATTTATGCGGTTCGGGAATTTCACGGCTGTCATTCAATTCCTGTGAAATACCGCGGAACAATGTTTCAAGAATAAGCGTGGATTTACCTGAGCCCGAAACCCCGGTCACGCAGGTGAATGTACCCAGTGGGATTTTGGTGCTGACATTCTTTAAGTTATTGCCGCTTGCGCCATTGATCTCGATGAATTCGCCCTTGCGGCCTGCGCGGCGTTTTTCTGGCAGCGGTATTTGCCGTTTGCCGGAAAGATATAGCGCGGTAAGGCTGTGCGGGTTTTTCATCACCTCATCGGGTGTACCTTGCGCGATCACTTTTCCGCCATGCACACCGGCACCGGGGCCAATATCGACCAGATGGTCGGCCGCGCGGATGGCATCTTCATCATGTTCCACCACGATGACGGTATTGCCGAGTTCGCGCAGGCGGCGCAGCGTTTCCAGCAAGCGGTCATTATCACGCTGATGCAAACCGATGCTGGGTTCATCCAGCACGTAAAGTACGCCCGTTAGCCCCGAACCGATTTGTGATGCCAAACGAATGCGTTGGCTTTCCCCGCCCGATAATGTGCCGGAATGACGTGATAGGGAAAGATAATCCAGTCCCACATTCACAAGGAAACCAAGGCGTTCGTTGATCTCCTTCAAGATACGCGCGGCGATCTCTTTTTCTTTTGGCTTTAACGTGGCGTGTAGATTTTTGAACCATGTGGCGGCATTTAAAATGGAAAGCTCACCAATTTCAGCGATGTTCTTTTTATCGATCTTCACTGCAAGCGCTTCGGCCTTCAGGCGTTGACCATGACACACATCGCATGCTTGCGTGTTTTGATAACGGCTCATATCCTCGCGCTTCCAGTTGCTTTCGGTTTCCTTGAAGCGGCGTTCAAGGTTGGCGAGCACACCTTCGAACGGTTTGTTCACTTTCAAATACCCGTTCGCGCTTTCCCAGACATAGGGCAGGGGTTCATCACCCGTGCCGTTCAAAATGATGTCTTTGGTTTTTTCGGGGAGTTTTTTCCATGGGTCGGTAATTTTTCCACCGAATTTCTTGCAGATCGCTTCAAGCACAGCGGTATAATAGGTTTTCCAAGGGGCAATCGCGCCTTCTGCCAGGCTTAGATGCTCATTGGGAATGACCAGCTTGGGGTCGAAGATCATCTTTTCGCCCAAACCATCGCAAGCGGGGCATGCGCCGTGCGGATTGTTGAAGGAGAATAAACGTGGTTCGATTTCTTCAATCGTAAAACCGCTGACGGGGCAGGCGAATTTTGCGGAGAATACGTGGCGTTTGCCGACTTCATTTTCTTTGGCGACTTCCTCCACATACACCAAGCCTTCACCCATCTTCAGCGCGGTTTCGATGGAATCCGCAACGCGGTTTCCTAACCCTTCTTTCTTGACCACCAAACGGTCAACGACCACTTCGATATCGTGTTTCAGTCTCTTATCCAGTTTGGGCAGATCATCCGCTTCGTATAATTTTCCATCGATCTTGAAACGCTGGAACCCTTTTTTGTGAAGCTCGACCAGTTCCTTTTTATATTCGCCTTTGCGGCCACGCACGATGGGCGCAAGGAGGAGCAGCTTCGTGCCTTCCTTAATCGCCGCGATGCGATCGACCATTTGGCTGACCGTTTGGCTTTCAATCGGCAAACCTGTGGTCGGCGAATAGGGAACGCCCACGCGCGCCCATAACAAACGCATATAGTCATAGATTTCAGTAACCGTGCCCACAGTGGAGCGCGGGTTTTTCGATGTGGTTTTTTGTTCAATGGAAATGGCGGGTGATAAGCCTTCGATGGAATCCACATCCGGCTTTTGCATCATTTCCAGAAACTGGCGCGCGTAGGCCGACAAGCTTTCCACATAGCGGCGTTGGCCTTCGGCATAGATGGTATCGAAGGCGAGGGATGATTTACCCGAACCCGATAGCCCCGTGATGACCACCAATTTGTTCTTGGGCAGCGCGATATCGATGTTCTTTAAATTATGTTCCCGCGCGCCTTTAATGACGATTTGCGGTTCGGTTGGTTGCTTGCTGGCCATCGGTTATCCACAGATAAAGTGTAAACATAAGACATAAACGAGTTTCAGAGAAAAACAAGAACTTGTCGTGAACAAAATTTCGCAATAAGGTGCTTTCTCACATTTTATAGAAATAGGTGCATCATGGCAGGCAGCGTTAATAAAGTTATTTTAGTAGGTAATTTGGGCAAAGATCCCGAAGTGCGTTCATTCCAGAATGGCGGGCGCGTTGCGAATTTCTCAGTTGCGACTTCCGAAAACTGGAAGGATAAGACCACCGGTGAACGCAAAGAAAAGACCGAATGGCATAAGGTAGAAGTTTACAACGACCGCATCATTGATGTTGCTGAAAAATACCTGAAAAAAGGTTCCAAAGTGTATATCGAGGGTGCATTGGAAACCCGCAAATACACCGATAAAGAAGGCCAAGAAAAATACACGACCGCCGTTGTGCTTAAGCAATATCGCGGCGAGCTGACCATGCTGGATGGCAAGAGCAGCGGCGGCAGCGATTATTCCGTGGATGATGCAAGCAACGACAGCGCAAGCTTTGCGCCCGCGCAAAAACGCGTTGCATCAGGCGGCGGTGGTGCTTCTGAACTGGATGATGAAATCCCGTTCTAACCGTTGGTTGCTTTTGGCGCTGCTACCGGGGTATTTGATTTAACAGCGGTTGTAATTGCGTCGCTAAGCGAAAGCGCAATACTGGTCATGAGGTTAGCTTGGGCTGTGTCAATCCCTTTGGCGGTTATTGTTCCGTCAATATCTTTGAATGCTGACCAGACCTCTTTGCCTTGTTTGTTTTTTGCGGTGATTTCTATTTCATTTGCCCTGTGCAAAATTCTGATTTCAGAAATTTTTGCAAGATCGCCATGTGGTTCAACATAACCTACGACGCTTCTTGTTGTAATGTCATTGTTAACAAGGTCATTGGTGATAATATTAATTAGTTCTCCGGATTCTATCTGGGAAAAAATTCTTGCGAATTGTGCACTAGCGGCGGTGCTGAACCTGCCTACATCTTCCACCTCAGATCGTTCGATATTCAAATTTGATCCAGCGCTTCCTTGGGTATGTGTTTTGCGGGTGTAAGAGTATTGTGCCATGCCAAAATCCTGTGGTTATTGAAATGAATGTTAAGAGTTATTCTATTGCCTATTTAGGGAAAGTAATTACGCTATCTATGGTTAATAGATTAACGCCGCTGATATATGTTCATCCATCTCCGCACACATTCTGCCTATTCGCTGCTTGAAGGCGCGATAAAGGTCAAAGACGTTGTCAAACTGGCAAAGCATCACAACATGCCTGCGGTGGCGGTGACCGATACCAACAATATGTTCGGCGCGTTGGAATTCGCGTTGGAAGCGGTGGAGAACGGCATTCAACCCATTATGGGTTGTCAGCTTCGCGTGCTGGATAAGACCATCAAAGGCTTTGATAAAATCGCCGATGCTTCGCTTATCCTCATTGCGCAAAACGAAACAGGTTATAAAAACCTCACGCAATTGGTCAGCGCTGCATATCTGGATACACCCGAAGATGGTTCGCCGCATGTCACCCTTTCGAAGTTAGAAAAATACAGCGATGGCATTATCGTTCTAACGGGCGGTGCAAATGGCCCCATCGGGCAATTGATATTGACGGGGCAGACGGCAAGCGCGGAAGAATTGCTGCAACGTCTGCAAAAAGCATTCCCCACGCGCTTATATGTGGAATTGCAACGCCATAAGGAAGGCGATATCGGCGACAAGGAAGAACGCACCGAAGGGCATTTCCTTGATCTCGCCTATAAATACAATTTGCCGATTGTCGCGACCAATGATGTGCAGTTCGCGATTGAGGATATGAGCGAAGCGCATGATGCGTTGTTATGTATCGCATCCAAAGGATATGTGAGCGATACCGACCGCGCGCGTGTAACTACCAATCATTATTTTAAGACTGCGGAAGAAATGGAAGATCTGTTCGATGATCTTCCCGAAGCGATTGCGAACACAGTTATCATCGCGCAGCGTTGCACCTTTTGGCCCAAGAAACACAAACCCATTTTGCCGCCGTTTAAAACGGCATCCGGTCTTGATGAAGTCGGCGAATTGCGCCGGCAAGCGATCGAGGGTTTAAACAAACGCTATCTCACCAACACCTATATTACCGATAAAAAATTATATGAAGACCGCCTGAATTTCGAATTAAACGTCATTACCAATATGGGGTTTGCGGGTTACTTCCTGATTGTTGCGGACTTCATTCAATGGGCAAAGGCGAATAATATTCCGGTTGGCCCGGGCCGTGGTTCGGGTGTGGGTTCATTGGTTGCATGGGCGCTCACCATCACTGACCTTGACCCCATTCCATTCGGGTTGCTGTTTGAACGGTTCCTCAACCCCGAACGCGTATCGATGCCGGATTTCGATATCGACTTTTGTCAGGAACGGCGTGACGAGGTTATTGGCTATGTGCAGCAGCGTTACGGGAAAGACCGAGTTGCGCAGATTATTACGTTTGGCAAGTTGCAGGCGCGCGCAGTGCTGCGCAATGTGGGCCGTGTGCTGGGCATGCCATTGGGCTATGTTGATAAAATTTGTAAACTTGTGCCATTCAATCCGGCCAACCCTGTGACATTAAAAGACGCGGTGAAGGTTGAACCGCAGTTAAAAGCCTTGCGCGATGAAGATGCCAGCGTTGCGCAGCTCATCGACATCGCCTTGAAGCTGGAGGGGTTATATGCGCACGCATCGACCCACGCGGCGGGTTTGGTGATCGGCGATAGGCCATTGCAAGAACTCATTCCCATGTACCGTGACCCGCGTTCGCCATTGCCGGTGACGCAGTTCAATATGAAAACAGTTGAACAGGCGGGGCTGGTCAAATTCGACTTCTTGGGTTTGAAAACATTAGACGTATTGCAGCTTGCAGAAAAAATGGCGAAGGCACAGGGCGCGGTGCTGGATATCAATAACCTTCCGCTGGATGATGCCAAGACATACGAGATGATTGCCAAGGGTGATACACTTGGGGTGTTCCAGCTTGAAAGTGCGGGCATGCGCGACACGCTGCGCCGGATGAAGCCAAACCGCTTTGAAGATATTATCGCGCTTGTTGCACTTTACCGTCCCGGCCCGATGGATAACATTCCTAAATACATCAAGGTGAAGGCGGGCGAAGAACAGCCAGATTATCTGCATCCACTGCTTGAGCCTGTGCTGAAAGAAACTTACGGCATTGCGATTTATCAGGAACAGGTGATGCAAATCGCGCAGGTTTTGGCTGGATATACGCTGGGCAGCGCTGATTTGCTGCGCCGCGCGATGGGTAAAAAAATTAAAGAGGAAATGGCGGCGCAGCGCCAAAGCTTCATTGAAGGTGCCGCGAAAAAAGGTGTCGATGGCGAACAGGCATCGATGATCTTTGATCAGGTGGATAAGTTCGCAGGCTATGGCTTTAATAAATCGCACGCGGCCGCATATGCGCTTATTGCCTATCAAACCGCATATATGAAGGCGAATTATCCGGTCGCGTTCTATGCCGCATCCATGACCTTTGAAATGGGCGCGGTCGATAAACTGAATTTATTCCGGCAGGAATTGACGCGCAAATCCATCCCCTTGCTGCCGCCCGATGTCAACCGCAGCCATGATGTATTCGCCATGGAAGATGTCGGCGATGGTAAGCAAGGCATTCGTTATGCACTCGCCGCCATCAAGGGTGTGGGGCAGGCGGCCATGAAAGCCTTGGTTGCGGAACGCGAAGCAAAAGGAAAATTCAAGGATATGTTCGAATTCGCATCACGGCTTGATAACCGCGTGATGAATAAACGGCAGATGGAAAACCTGATTAATGCGGGCGCGTTTGATAGTTTGCATAAAAACCGCGCGCAGCTGATTGAACATGTTGAAATGTTCACGCGGCTTGCCAGTGCCGCAACGCAGGAGCGCGAGTCAGGACAGGTGAGCATGTTCGGCAATGCGCAGAATATCAGCAAACCGCAAATGCAGGATGTAAAACCATGGGATGAGCTGATTAAGCTGCAAAATGAATTCTCCGCGCTGGGCTTTTTTCTGTCATCACATCCGCTGGATGCCTATCGCCCGTTGCTGGATAGATTGGGCGCCATTAAAGCATCCGGCCTTGCAGCGGCGGCGGGTTCATCCGGTTCTACGCGGCGCAAGATCGCAGGTATTGTGATATCCAAACAGGAGCGCACGGCAAAATCAGGCAACCGTTTTGCGTTTGTGCAGCTTTCCGATAATTCCGGCATGTTTGAAGCAACGCTATTCTCCGAAACCTTGTCCGCGCACCGCGATAGTCTGGTGGCGGGTACGCCCTTGCTGCTGAGTGTGGATGTGCAAGGCAAACCCGATGAATACCGGTTGACGGTGCAGGGGCTGGAAAAGTTGGAAATGGTCGCGGCGCGCGAAAGCCAAGGGCTTGCACTGGTGCTGGGTATGGATAGGGCGATTGGGCCATTACAGGCCATCACCGCCAAGCTGCCAAAGGGCAAAAGCCGCATTCAAATCAAAATCGATATTGATGGCGAAGAGGAGGCGGAGATTGAATTGGCGGGTCGTTATACCATTCCGCCGGAAATGCGCAGCGAGATTAAGAGCTTAAACGGCATTCTTGAAGTGCAGGATTTATAAGATTTGCCCAAATCTCGCCGTTGTTGTGGAGTATCTTATTACAATGCGCTTCATTTTCCCGACCCTTGCCTTTCTGTTTTTTGTACCGCTGGCACATGCGAATGAGGCAGCGACGACCATTAATAAAGGCTTCGAGCGTGAGCGGTTTAAAGATGCCTATAATCCCAAAGCAGAATGCGAATATCCAAATTCATGCGAAGGTGATGGCAAAAAATATGGCCGCAGCGATGGCGAGCTGACCGACGCACAAACCGGCGGTCGATTGAATGAGTTTGTTGACCGCAAACATGTTCATTGGAAAGTGAAGCGCCCGTATAATCCAAGCGGCCTTGGGTTCCTCAGCCCATGTCAGGCACAGGTGCAGGACGAGATTAACGCGCATACCGGTGAGAATGACGAGATTATATTCACCGGTCATCCGAAAAGCGGTTTGGCCTTCGACCGGTACGGCAACCGCTATAACTTTTCCTGTGCGGGCGGCAATATCAGCATCTGGTAGCTGATTATTTTAGCTTATCATTGCGCAGAGCGGGTGCCGTGTTTGGTCTAGCTGCTGGCGCGGTGGGCACGGGGCCAAATAATCCGGCATCTTTTGCAGCATTGATCAACGCCAATGCGTTTTGTTTTGCAGCGATTAAGCTGGTGGGTACAAATTCTGCGATCATTCGTTTGCGTGTATGGGCAGGTAAATTTTCGCGCCCGAATGATAAAACGCTGTCCAGATTGGGAATATAATTATATTTTTCACCGCGTTCGGTTAGTTCATAGGTAATTAGCGCTGAATGAATCTCTTGTGACGGCGCGTTGCTTGCAGGGGTGATGGCGCGAATTTGCGATGCGTAGCTGACAAATAATTCTGCTGTTTCTAGTTCAAGCAAGGATGCGGATGTGTTGCCGGTGCTGGATGCGAATTGCTTTACCACAATACGGCTTGATGTTTGGATGTTATCAATCCCCAATATTGAAGTAGAATATTCTACGCGCAGCCTCCCAAGGTATAGGTCTTCATAGATATCAACTGATGCAGTAATAGGCGCGCCTTTGATGTCGTTATGGTGGATGATCAGTTTTATACCGCGAGTATGTGTGCCCGCGTGAAATTCTCTACCAATCGATGCTGTTGGAGTGTCGGTATATACGGTGAATGCGATTTTTGGTTTCTTTTGCCCATAGGCATCTATCGCTGTGTCGGTGTGCGTGAACTGGAATGTTGCCGGATTGTTTTCTGTCTCCGCTTCAAAATCGATTTTTATTTTATCCCGCTGGATTTTATGACCGTAGCTGGCAAAAATTTTTTCAGCGATTTCAACCACGCGTTCCGGATTGGAAAAATCAAAGCCGGGCGTTGCAAATTTTTGCGGGATACCGCCCGCGCTTTGGGCGGCAGTTTGGGTTGGCAGGAGCAGGGCGGCTGCCATTACAAATATGGATTTTCGGCGGGTTAGGGGCGGCATATGGCCTATATCTATGTTTTAAAATATCTGCCCCAGTGTATAGCTCGCACCCGAAAGTAAAAAGATTAATGGCATGAAGGGCTTAACGGGTGGCTGTGAATACCAATTATAGACTTGCATTACATCCTTAAGACCCCTACAACATCGCCCAACAGCTTCGTTAGAAGTTTAACTTAAATCACAGGCAAGTTTAGGCCTATGGGTGGACAAAAAAACTGCCCTGCTGCCGTCCGGTGTTGAGCGATGCTCAATCACAACAGACTTGCCGACGTATTAACCGGAGAAGGGAACTAAAACATGGCAATGCCATCATTCAGCATGCGTCAGCTCATGGAAGCGGGCGTACATTTCGGACATAACACACGCCGTTGGAATCCGAAGATGTCTTCATATCTTTTCGGCGTTCGCAATAACGTACACATCATCGATCTGGAACAAACCGTTCCATTGCTTTACCGTGGCCTGAACGCCATTCGCGATGTGGTTTCACAAGGTGGCCGCGTATTATTCGTTGGCACCAAGCACCAAGCGCAAGAAAAAATTGCAGCTTCAGCACGCCAATGCGGTCAATACTTTGTGAACAGCCGTTGGCTGGGCGGTATGCTCACCAACTGGAAGACCATTTCATACTCCATCAAGCGTCTGCGCGATCTGGAAACCGAAATTGTTGAACAAGCTGCAAAGCTGACCAAGAAAGAACTTTTGGAAAAGACCCGTGAACGCAACAAGCTTGAACAAGCCTTGGGCGGTATTAAAGATATGGGCGGTTTGCCAGACATCATCTTCATCATCGATACCAACAAAGAAGATATCGCTGTAAAAGAAGCACAAAAGCTTGGCATTCCTGTGGTTGCTGTTCTTGACAGCAATTCCGATCCATCGGGCATTGCATATCCCGTTCCAGGTAACGATGACGCGCTGCGTGCCATTGAATTTTACTGTGACGTGGTTGCGCAATCCGTTCTTGATGGTTTGCAAAAAGAAATGGTTGCAAGCGGTATTGATTTGGGCGCGGCAGAAAAGCCAGCTGAAATCCTGCTGCCAACCGGCGTAGCAAACGATACTAAGACTGCTTAAGACTTAACGACCTTACATATATAAGAGGAACTCATGGCGGATATTTCTGCAAATGCGGTAAAGGAACTGCGCGAAAAAACTGGCGCAGGGATGATGGATTGCAAGAAGGCGTTGACCGAGGCTGCTGGCGATATGGAAGCAGCGATCGATTGGCTTCGCAAGAAGGGCCTTTCGGCAGCTGCCAAGAAAGCTGGCCGCGTTGCTGCTGAAGGTCTGGTTGCTGTTGTGGCAAGCGGCACCAAGGGCACAGCGGTTGAAGTGAATGCGGAAACCGACTTTGTTGGTCGCAATGAAGGCTTTCAATCCTATGTTCGCACGGTTGCGGATGTGGCACACAACACCACAACTGATATCGAAAAGCTGAAGACCCAGCCATACCCTGGCACTGGCCGCGATGTGTTTGGTGAAATCACCAACCTGATTGCAACCGTGGGTGAAAACATGAACCTTCGCCGCGCAACGCAGGTGAGTGTGAAGGAAGGTGTTGTTGCTAGCTACATGCACAATGCGATTGCTCCTGGCATTGGCAAGATCGGCGTATTGGTTGCGCTGGAATCCAAGGCTGATGCCGCAAAGCTGCAAGCGCTTGGCAAACAGATTGCTATGCACATTGCTGCTGCGCGTCCTGAATTTCTGGATGCAAGCAGCGTGGATGCAAAGGCGTTGGAACGTGAACGCGCGATTTTCACGGAACAAGCCCAAGCCGCAGGTAAGCCAGCCGAAATCATCGCCAAGATGGTGGATGGCCGCATCAAGAAATACTATGAAGAAGTATGCTTGCTTGAGCAAACCTTTGTGGTGGACGGCGAAACCAAGATCAAGGCGGTTGTTGAAAAAGCCGCAAAAGACCTAGGTACCCCCGTGCAATTGACCGCTTTTGTTCGCTATCACCTTGGTGAAGGAATCGAAAAAGAACAGACGGACTTTGCCGCCGAAGTTGCTAAGATGGCTAGCTAATACATCGCTTGTTTCTGGCGTTGGTCTTTTTTGGGTGGTTTGGATGGGGAGTAAAACATGGCTGATAATCTCGCACGTAAAAATGTTAAGGATGAAGCTATGAATACTTCTATCAAGCCTGCAAAGTACCAACGCATTCTTCTCAAACTTTCCGGTGAAGCCTTGATGGGCGAGCGCGATTATGGGCTCGACCAAACCGTGCTTGACCGTGTTGCCGAAGAAATCAAAGACGTTGTATCCAAAGGCATTCAGGTGTGCGTGGTGATTGGCGGCGGAAATATCTTCCGCGGCGTATCGGGCGCAGCAAGCGGCATGGAACGCGCAACCGCAGATTACATGGGGATGCTTGCCACCATGATGAATGCGTTGGCGATGCAGAATGCTCTTGAAAAAGTCTCCGTTCAAACCCGTGTGCAATCCGCCATTCCGATGGCGGCCGTGTGCGAACCTTATATTCGTCGCCGTGCCATTCGCCATATGGAAAAAGGCCGTGTGGTGATTTTCGCAGCTGGTACCGGTAACCCGTTCTTTACTACCGATACAGCGGCGGCATTGCGCGCATCTGAAATGGGCTGTGATGCGCTGATTAAAGCAACCAAGGTAGATGGTGTTTATTCCGCCGATCCGCGCAAGGATAAGAACGCAACACGTTTTGAACGCCTGACCTATTTAGATGTGCTGACCAAGGATCTGGAAGTGATGGATACATCGGCCATTTCATTGGCACGCCAAAGCCGCATTCCCATCATCGTATTCTCTATCTTCTCGCATGGCGAGCTTGCCGAAGTTGTCCAAGGCAAGGGACGCTTTACGATTATCACTGAAAATTAGTATCTAAAACTAGAAAGAAAATCTCATGGCACTTCTCGATGATTTGAAACACCGTATGGATGCTTCGCTGGACAGTTTTAAAAAAGAACTCGCTGGCCTTCGCACCGGCCGCGCCAATGTCGGCATGCTGGAGCCTGTAATGGTAGAGGCCTATGGCAACATGATGCCACTGAACCAAGTTGCGACCATCAGCGTTGCGGAACCCCGTTTGCTGACCGTGCAAGTGTGGGATAAGGGCATGGGCAAAAATGTTGAAAAAGCCATTCGTGACGCGGGGTTGGGGTTGAACCCACAAGGTGATGGGCAGCTTATTCGCGTGCCAGTGCCCGATTTGACACAAGAACGCCGCATGGAACTTTCCAAAGTTGCCGGCAAATATGCTGAAGCTGCCCGCGTTGCTGTGCGCAATGTGCGCCGCGATGGTATGGATGATCTGAAAAAACAGGAAAAAGACAAGAAAATCGGCGAAGACGAACATAAAACGCTTTCTGAAAAAATCCAGAAGCTGACCGACGAAGTCATCAAGAAAATTGATGAAGCATTAGCGCATAAAGAAAAAGATATCATGGTCGTTTAAGGGCGACGTTAGGGACTAGCTGCATGACAACTACCCCTAAACATGTCGCAATTATCATGGATGGCAATGGCCGCTGGGCTGCTGCGCGTCATCTGCCGCGCGTGATGGGGCATAAGGCAGGAATTGATGCGGTGCGCCGGGCGTTGCAATCGGCGGTGGATGCACATATTCCCTATCTGACCTTGTATGGTTTTTCATCGGAAAACTGGAAGCGCCCCAGCGATGAAGTGCAGGATTTGATGGGGCTGCTGCGTCTCTATTTGCAGGGCGAATTGGCGCAGCTTCATAAAGAACAGGTGCGTCTGCGTATTATCGGTGATCGCAGCAGATTTGATGCGGATATCATCACTCTGATTGAAAAAGCCGAAGAACTGACCGCACAAAATACGCGGCTTAATTTAACCGTGGCATTAAGTTATGGTGGCCGGCAGGAAATGGTGCGCGCCGTGCAAATGCTGGCAGAAAAAGCATCGGCGGGTTTGATTGCGCCGCAGGCAATCGATGAAGCCGCAGTTTCCGCGCAGCTTTATACGCAGGATATTCCCGACCCTGATTTAATCATCCGCACATCGGGCGAAAAACGCATCAGCAATTTCCTGCTCTGGCAATCGGCCTATGCCGAATTCGTATTCCTCGATACGCTGTGGCCAGATTTCACTGCGGAAGATATGAACCGCGCTTTAGATGAATTCAATAAGCGCGAACGCAGATATGGTGCCAGAGCATCATGAAAAAGTTTGCGTCATGACGTTGTTTCACATTTCAAAAAACCTGATGATACGTCTTGTCAGTGCGCTGGTGCTGGTGCCGTCATTCCTTGCAATTTTGATGTTGGGTGGATTGCCATGGCAAAGCCTGATGCTGCTGGGTTGCCTGTTCGCGGGCTATGAATGGTTGGCCATGTTGAACCCCAAACAGCAAAAGCGTGTCTGGGTGTGCGTTTTGTTTTCACTTGCGTTAACCTGGGGTATTGCGTTGCAGGCAGATATCAATACCGCATTTATGTTGTGTCTGTCGCTTAGCCTTGTGTTGATGGCGGGGTTTCGTCTTTCAAAAATCGAAAAGCCCGTTTTGCTATCCATGGGGGTTTCGTATCTGGGCTCGGCCATGCTCGCGCTTTTGCATATCCGCGAAGTAGGGGGCTTTACGCTGGCGGCCACCTTATGCGGGGTTGTATGGCTCACCGACACGGGGGCCTTTTTTACAGGAAAAATGTTGCGCGGCGCCAAATTAGCGCCGGACATCAGTCCTAGCAAAACATGGACCGGATTCATCGGTGGCCTGTGTTGTGCTGCGCTTATGGCCTATCTTTGTTCAATGCTATTTTCTGCACAAAAACCGCTAGTTGTGGTAGGAGTTGGTCTTGGCTTGTCATTGGCCGCCCACTGTGGTGACCTATTCGAATCATGGGTAAAACGTCACGCTGGCGTAAAGGATAGCGGCGTTATTATCCCCGGTCATGGCGGCTTGCTTGACCGCGTGGATGGGTTGATTATGGCGGCTCTATTGCTGTCGGTTGCCCTTTGGATGAACGGGTTTGATTTGTCCTGGTGGACGCAAAGTAATTGAGTGGATCTAGATGAGTGATAACGTGAAGGCATTGAAGCAAACAGTTGATTTTTCAAGAGTAACGCAGACTGCCCCGCGCAGCGTTACTGTGCTTGGCTCGACCGGTTCGGTGGGAACCCAGACGCTGGAGCTTATCGAAGCCAACCCGAACCAATTCACCGTGACCGCGCTAACCGCGAACCAGAATGTGGATTTGTTGATTAAGCAGGCGTTGGCGTTGCGCCCTGAATTGGTCGTGATTGGCGATGAAAGCAAGTACAAGGCATTAAAGGACGGTTTGGGCAGCGCTGTGGCGGGTAAGGGGATTGAGCTTGCCGCAGGCGCGCAGGCCATAACGCAAGCTGCGCAGCGCAAAAGTGATTGGGTGATGGCCGCAATTGTTGGTGCAGCGGGTTTGCCGCCAACCTTGGCAGCAGTAAAGCGCGGCGCAACCGTTGCATTCGCCAATAAAGAATGCCTTGTTTGCGCAGGCCCGTTGATGATGCGCGAAGTGCGTGACCACGGGGCGCATTTGCTGCCGGTGGATAGTGAACACAATGCCATTTATCAGGTATTTGATGATGAAGGCCGTGATGGAATTGAACGATTAATTCTTACCGCGTCGGGCGGCCCGTTCCGTCACACCAGTTTGGAAGATATGGCACGCGTAACCCCGCAAGAAGCGGTCAAGCATCCGGTATGGTCGATGGGTTCCAAGATTTCCATCGATAGCGCGACGATGATGAATAAGGGATTGGAAATTATCGAAGCAAGCTTCCTGTTCGATATGCCGGAAGAAAAAATTGGTGTGATTGTGCATCCGCAATCGGTTATTCACAGCATGGTTGAATACAAGGACGGTTCGGTGCTTGCCCAGCTTGGCAGCCCCGATATGCGTACGCCGATTGCGTATGCGCTTGCTTACCCCAAGCGCATGACAACACCGGCGGCGCGCCTTAACCTCGCGCAAATCGGTTCACTGACCTTTGAGGAACCGGATCCAACCCGTTTCCGCGCCTTACACTTGACCCGTGAAGCGTTAAAACGCGGGGGAACTGCACCAACTATTTTGAACGCCGCCAATGAAATCGCGGTAGATGCGTTTTTAAACAACAAAATTGGCTTCCTTGATATTGCCAAAATTGTAGAGGAGACTCTTTCCACCATGAATATCCAGCCGCTTGATACACTTGAAGCGGTCACGACCAGCGATACAGCGGCGCGCCGTATTGCATCTGAAAAAGTCAAAGCTTGCGGTAAGTAAGCTCACCAAATCAATTAGTAGGCTAATCACGTTAGGAATTTGAATGTTAGATATTTTGCTCCATACCTTGCCATCCTTTCTGCTCGTACTCGGTATTGTTGTGTTCGTGCATGAATTTGGCCATTACATCGTCGCCAAAATGTGCGGCGTGAAAATTGAATCGTTCTCGCTTGGATTTGGTCCGGAAGTCATCGGCTTTAATGACAAGTCGGGCACACGCTGGCGCTTTAGCATTTTGCCGCTTGGGGGCTATGTTAAAATGTTTGGCGATGCCGACCCGTCCAGCACGCCCGATGCAAAAGTATATACGATGACGGAAGCTGAAAAGAAGCAGGCGTTCTTCCACAAAACGGTTGGGCAGCGGGCAGCGATTGTTGCGGCGGGCCCTGCGATTAATTTCCTCTTCACCTTCATTGTGTTTGTGGGCTTGTTCACAACCGAAGGCCAGCCATTCACACCGCCACGCATTGGCGAGGTGGTGAAGGAAGGCCCGGCTGCCGCAGCTGGCATTTTGCCCGGCGATACATTTTTGAAAATCAACAAGGTTGCGATCACACGCTTTGAAGATATTCGTCTCGAGATTTCAACCAGCCGCGCCGAGCCAATGGTAATTTCGTTAGATCGCGGCGGCGTGGTGATGGAAAAAACCATCATTCCCAAAATGGCGGAGGTCAAAGACCGCTTTGGCGCAGTGCATCAGGTTGGACAGATTGGCGTGAAGGCTGAAACCGGCAAGATGACCTATCGCAAGCTGGAATTCGTGCCAGCGGTAAACGCTGCTGTGACTGAAATGGGCACGATGGTTGGCACCACACTGAAAGCGATTGGCCAGATTATTGTGGGCACGCGTGGCACGGAAGAACTGGGCGGGCCGTTACGTATTGCTGAAATGTCAGGTAAGATTGGCAAGGAAGGTATTGTCCCGCTAATTTGGTTCATGGCGGTGATTTCGCTTAGCCTTGGGTTATTCAATTTATTCCCCATTCCTTTGCTGGATGGCGGGCATTTGTTCTTTTACGCCGTCGAAGCGATAAAAGGCGGGCCCGTGCATGAAAGCATTATGGAATTCACGTCTAAAGTGGGGTTCTTCTTCATTATCAGCATGATGTTGTTCTTCACATGGAACGACATTAATCAGTTGCAGATCTTTAGTTATGTTAAAGGTCTGTTTTCCTAATACGATGCTCTCTTAAATTCTAAGTATCCCGCCTGTTATGAGTTTATTGGTTCGTTATCTTTTTATCGCGTTATTCGTGCTGTTAACACCGGCGCGCGCGATTGCGTTTCAACCAAATGCCCCCGAAGCGCAGAGCTTTGATGCTGGTCCGGTATTTGGCGCGGAAGCGGCTGCTGCGCCTGCGGAAAGCGCGCCAATCATTTCAGATGTGCGCGTTGAAGGCGTGCAGCGCATTGAAGCTGACACCGTGCGTTCATATCTTTCGCTAACCAAGGGGGATGCCGCCACCACCGCTAAAATGAATGATAGCGTTAAGGTGTTATTCTCAACCGGATTTTTTTCCGATGTTCATGTGAGTTTGGTTGAAGGCAATGTATTGCTGGTGAAGGTGGTTGAAAACCCCGTGATCAACCGCGTGGTGTTTGAAGGAAACCATGCGATTGAAACCAAGGATTTGGAAAAAGAAATCCAGCTGAAAGTGCGTCAGGTCTATACCAAGAGCCGCGTAAAGAGCGATACCCAACGTATTCTGGACGTATATCGCCGTTCCGGTCGCTTTGCCGTATTGGTCGAGCCTAAGGTGATTAGCCTTGAACAAAACCGCGTTGATCTGGTGTTTGAGGTTACCGAAGGCGATCGTACCGGCGTGCGGCGCATTAACTTTATTGGCAATAAAGTATTTGGTGAGGACGAATTACGTGGTGCCGTGAATACCCGCGAAACAGAATGGTGGCGTTTCTTTAGTAACTCCGATTTCTATGATCCTGACCGTTTGAACTACGATAAGGAATTGTTGCGCCGGTTTTATCTGAACCACGGTTATGTGGATTTCCGTGTATTGTCGTCGCATGCCGAACTGACGCCTGACCGTAAAGACTTCCTTATTACCTTTGCGATTGAAGAAGGGGAGAAGTACACCTTTGGCAAGGTTGATTTGGGCACAACACTGAAACGCATTAATCTGGATGCGCTGCGCGCAAAAATTACCACCCAAACGGGTGATACGTATAGCGCGGAAAAGGTTGAAAAGACCGTTGCGCAGCTGACAGCCGCGATTGGCGATTTGCAATATGGCTTTGCGCAAGTGCAGCCAAAGCTCACTCCCGATAAGGCAAAGCGCACCGTTGACATTAATTATGCCGTGAATGAAGGCCCGCGTGTATTCGTGCAGCGCATCGATATTGCGGGAAACACCCGCACGCTTGACCGCGTTATCCGCCGCCAGATGCAATTGTCGGAAGGCGACCCATTCCTGAACAACAAGCTGAAAAAGTCGGAACAAAACATCCGTGACCTTGGCTTCTTTGAGGAAGTAAAGGTAACGCCAAGCGAAGGCGGGCAGCCCGATCAATCGGTTATCGCAGTGGATGTGAAGGAAAAATCAACGGGTGATTTCTCCATCGGTGCGGGGTTCTCGTCAACCGACGGCCCATTGGGTGACTTCAGCATCAACGAACGTAACCTCCTGGGTAAAGGGCAAAACCTGCGCTTTGGTATTCAGGCATCGGCGCGCAGGCAGCAATATGACATCAGCTTTACCGAGCCGTATTTCCTTGAAAAGGATTTGGCGGTTGGCGGTGATTTGTTCCGCACCACGCGTGATAATCAGGATGTAAGCTCGTTCAACGAAGAACGTAACGGGTTTAACTTGCGTGCGGGCTACGCGCTTTCCGATGTGCTGAGTGAAAGATGGAATTATGGTTTAACGCAAACCAAGATTACCAACGTGCCAACAACCGCATCCCGCTTTGTTCGTGAACAGCAGGGGACCAGCATCACCTCGTTGATTGGTCATGAATTGATGTACGATAAACGCAACAGCAAACTGAACCCGACCGAAGGCTTCTATTTGAAGATGAATAATGATCTGGCGGGGGTTGGCGGTGATGTTCAGTTCTTACGTACCAAGATTGGCGGCGCGTATTACACACCGCTGTTCGAAAAGTGGACCCTGAACCTTGGTGGCGAAGTTGGTTATATCTTTGGCCTTGGTCAGGATGTGCGGATTAATGACCGTTTCTATCTGGGCGGCGAAAATCTTCGTGGCTTTAAGTTTGCCGGCGTTGGTCCGCGCGATTTGACAGCTGGCGTAAACGATGCCTTGGGCGGTAACCGCTTTGCCCGTAGCCGTGTGGAAATCAGCTTCCCAACAGGTCTGCCTGAAGAATTTGGAGTCCGCGGACGCGTGTTTAACGATGCCGGTATCCTTGATCAGGTGGATGCAACTGCGCTGCCGGGCGAAAACTTCAAGGCTGACAGCAAGCTGCGCATGAGCTCGGGTATCGGCGTTACATGGCAATCGCCGTTTGGCCCTATCGGGGTTGACTTGGCGCAGCCTATCCTTAAAGAATCCTATGATATTACCGAATTCTTCCGCTTCAGCTTTGGGACACGTTTCTAACATTTGGGCTTCTAATGAGATATGTGTTAGCCTTCATCATCGCGTTTTGGGCCGTCGCAGCAGCGGCTGAAGTTGCGCCTTCGCCGCCGGGCACGGCTGCAACGCCGCGCTTTCCGATTTTGATTGTGGATGTAAAACATGTGCTGGATGATTCAAAAGCAGCCATCAGCGCGCAAAAGAAAATAGAAGTGCAGCGCAGCGCGTTCCAAGATGAAATCTCATCACAGGAAAAGAAAATCCGTGAAGCGGAACAGGAACTGGTGCAGCAACGCGGCAAGCTTGATGAAAAAGCCTATGCTGAAAAAGAAACCCAGTTGCGCCAGAAATTCCGCGACGTTGAAAAATACGTTCAGGAACGTCGCGCTACGCTGGAAAAGGCAACCAGCCAATCCTTGGGCAAGGTGCATGATGTCATGAAAGATATTGTTTCCGATATTGCCAAGAAACGGGGCGCACAATTGGTGCTGGCAAAGCAGGGTAATCAGGCGGTGTTGTGGACGATTGACGGCAATGACATTACCGCTGAAGTCAGCGCCCGTTTGAACGCGCAATTGCCGGATATTGCGGTAAACATTGATGTTCCGGACGCAAAAAAAGACCCAACAAAATAACCTATCACCTTGATTTTGCGTTGATTTAACGGGCGAAATAAGGCATTGATAAACGCTCTTCATTTTCTAAGAGCCGTGCCGAGACCCACCATGACAGACGCAAAAGCAAAAAGCACCACCATCGATATTCAAGGAATTATGGATCGTATCCCGCATCGTTACCCGATGCTGCTGATTGACCGTGTGATTGATGTGGTGACCGGCGAAAGCGCAACCGGTGTCAAGAACGTGACGGTAAATGAACCATTTTTCCAGGGCCATTTCCCAAGCCACCCGATTATGCCGGGCGTGTTGATTGTGGAAGCCATGGCGCAAACCTCTGCCGTGCTGGTGGTGGATATGCTCGATGAAATCGAAGAAGGCCGCCATATGGTGTATTTCATGACGATTGATGAAGCGCGCTTCCGTCGCCCGGTATTCCCCGGCGATACGCTGCACATTAAGGTTAAAAAAGATCGTCAGCGCGGCAATGTGTGGAAGTTCAGAGGCGAAGCCTATGTAGGTAGCGATAAGGTTGCCGAGGCAATGTATAGCGCCATGCTGATTGATACCAAGCGCGAAAGCATGCTTGGTCAGGACAAGTAAGGAACCAACGTGGCGCAGGATATTCATAAAACCGCAATCATCGACCCTGCTGCCAGCCTGGCGGATGACGTAAGCATCGGGCCTTATTGCGTGGTTGGGCCTAATGTCAAACTTAGCTGGAATGTAAAATTACATAGCCATGTAGTGATTGAAGGAAATACCAGCATTGGCGAAGATACCGAGATTTATCCGTTCGCATCCATCGGCACGGCGCCGCAAGACAAAAAATTCAAAGGCGAGCATTCGCGCCTTGAAATCGGTAAGCGCAATTCCATCCGTGAACATGTGACGATTAATCCCGGTACCGAGGGCGGCGGGCTTGTGACCAAAATCGGTGATGATTGCCTGATTATGATTGGCGCGCATGTGGCGCATGATTGCCAGATTGGTAATCATGTTATTCTGGTCAATAATGCAACGCTGGCGGGGCATGTGCATGTGGGGCACCATGCGATTATCGGCGGCAATTCGGCTGTGCATCAGTTTGTGCGCATTGGCGCGCATGCGATGATTGGCGGTATGTCCGGCGTTGAAAATGATGTTATTCCCTATGGCACCGTGATGGGCGAGCGCGCACGACTGGCAGGGTTAAATCTGGTTGGCCTTGAACGCCGTGGTTTCAAAAAAGAACAAATCAACGAATTGCGCAACGCGTACCGCATGCTGTTTGCGCCGGAAGGCACGTTCTCCGAGCGGCTCGAAGGGGTTGCGGATAATTATGCGGCATCGGAAGTCGTCAAAGATATCGTTACCTTTATTCGCAACAAATCTTCGCGGCCCATTTGCCAGCCGCGCAGTGATCAAGCCGCATAATTCTGCATGGAAAAGCCACTCGGTATCATTGCTGGTGGTGGGGAAGCTCCCAAACGCTTGATTGCGCAGTGCATGCGTATGAATAAACCCTTCCACGTTCTGGCGCTGGAAGGCCAAACCGATAAGGATATTGTGGAACTTGCCGATGATTTGCCGATTAGCTGGCTGCCGCTGGGTTCGGCTGCGGCTGCGATTGCGCTGGGCAAGGAAAAGGGCGTGACGGATGTCGTGTTGCTCGGCCGCGTGCGCCGCCCCAGCCTTGCCGAATTGAAACCCGATTGGCTAATGATGCAAAAATTGGCGCGCATTGGCTTTGGTATTCTGGGCGATGATGGGTTGCTCAAAGCAGTTGCCAAGGAATTTGAAGCGGAAGGCTTCCGTATCATCGCGGTGCAAGATGTATTTGCAGATTTCCTGTTTCCCGAAGGACAGCTTGGTAAGCATGCCGCAAATGAAACTGCGCAAACAGATATTAAGCGCGGCATAGAAATCGCGCGCACGCTTGGTGAATTGGATGTAGGGCAGGCGGTGGTCGTACAGCAGGGTATTGTGCTGGGCATTGAAGCGATTGAGGGCACGGATGCGCTGATTGGCCGCGCCGGTGTATTAAAACGTGAAGGCGCTGCACCGATTCTGGTAAAGCTTAAAAAACCCCAACAAGATATGCGTCTGGATTTGCCAACGATTGGCATTTCAACGGTGCGCGAAGCGCGCGCCGCGGGGCTTTGCGGTATTGCAGCGCAAGCACATGGTTGTCTGCTGATTGACCGCGAAGAGGTCATTAAACTTGCAGATGCTTACGGTATTTTCCTTATCGGATTAAAGCTATGAGCGAGAAAGTTCCCGATAAAACACCGTGTTTCTTTCTGGTTGCATGCGAGCCATCGGGCGATTTGCTCGGCGCGCGGTTGATGGCGGCATTAAAAAAACTGTTTAATGGCAAAGTGCGGTTTGAAGGGGTCGGCGGCGAACGCATGCAGGCGGAAGGGTTAAACACCCTGTTCCAACAATCGGAACTGGCGTTATTCGGGTTGGTTGAATTGCTACCGAAAATTCCCCATGTATTAAAGCGCCTCAAGGAAACCGTTGAAGCGGCCAAGCGCATCCGTCCTGATGCGGTGGTAACGATTGATGGCCCTGATTTTTGTTTTCGTTTAGCCAAGCAATTAAAGAGCGAAAAAATTCCGCTTATTCATTATGTGGCGCCAACCGTTTGGGCATGGCGTCCCGGGCGCGCCAAAAAAATTGCCAAGATATTTGATCATTTGTTGGCGATATTGCCGTTCGAGCCGCCGTATTTCGAAAAAGTCGGGCTTCCTTGTACTTTTGTTGGTCATACCGTAACAGAAGGCGGCGCAGACAAAGGCGATGCGGATCGCTTTTATAAGGAAATGAATATTCCGCGTAACATGAAAATTATTACCGTATTGCCCGGCAGCCGCCGCAGCGAAATTAAGCGTCTTGCGCCCGTATTTGCCGAAACGCTGAAGCAGTTACAGCCATTGACCGAAGGCTTTAAGGTCATTGTGCCAACCGTTCCACAGATTCTGGATTTTATTGGGCCTTATTTAAAAAACTGGCCCATCAAGCCGTTGGTGTTAATTGGTGACCAGCAAAAATACGATGCGTTTGCGGCAAGTCATGTCGCGCTGGCCGCATCCGGCACCGTAGCTGTGGAACTGGCACTGGCGAAAACCCCGCATATTATTGCGTATAAGCTCAATCCAATCACTGTGTTGCTGTATCGCTGGTTCATTAAAGTGAAATACGCGAATTTGACCAACTTATTACTCAATCGCCCCGTTGTGCCGGAATTTTTACAGCAATTTTGTACACCCGAAGCGATGTCAAAAAAGCTGTTTGAGTTATGGAGCGATGCAAAGCTTCGCCAAGATCAACGCAAAGCGTTTGATGAAATAAAAATCATGCTGAGGAATGACGATATGCCGCCATCGGAAAAAGCAGCGCGGGTGGTATGCGAGGTTGCGAATGTCCAGATCCGATAAAATGTCATCCGATAAGCTGACGGTATTGCAGGTTATTCCAAGTCTGGAAGCGGGCGGTGCAGAACGCGCTGTCGTTGATATTTCAGTTGCTTTAATTAAAGCAGGTCATGAAGCGATTGTGGTCAGCAAAGGCGGTTATTTACAGGCGGAATTGCAGGCCAAACATGCGCGCCATATTAGGCAGGATGTGGCCAGCAAGAACCTGTTCCGTATCATCTTTAACGCGTTTTTCCTTGCTTATATCATTATCAAGGAAGAAGTGGATATCATTCATGCGCGTAGCCGCGCCCCGGCATGGAGCGCATTATGGGCTGCGCGAATGACGGGAACGCCGTTTGTGACGACATTCCATGCTGCATACAAGAGCAATTTCTTTTTGAAACACTGGTATAACAGCGTGATGACGAAATCAGACCGCATCATCGCGATTTCGGAATTTATTGCACGGCATATAAAAAAGAATTATGGCGTGAATGCATCACGCATCACGGTTATTCCGCGCGGTATTGATATGAGTGTCTATGATGCCGCAGCGATTTCCGATGAACGCAAACAAAAATTGCTGAACATCTGGAATAACAAAGCGGGCGTACCGGTGATGATTATGCCGGGGCGTTTATCGCCGATTAAGGGGCATGAATTGGTGCTGGATGCGCTCAGCACGCTTAAACAACACCCGTTTATATGCGTATTTATTGGTCCCGACCAAGGGCGTAGCAAATACAGCGAGCGTCTGCGCGGACTGGTTGAGGAATATGGGTTGAAAGATAAAATTATCTGGATGGATGGCGGCGATGTGCCAGCGGCTTATTCGCTGGCGCAGTTGGTGTTAAGCCCCAGCCAAGTTGCCGAAGGATTTGGCCGTGTTCCGGTTGAGGCGCAGGCCATGGGCGTACCCGTGATTGCAACCGCGTTGGGCGCGACCGATGAAACGATAGTGGATGGTCAAACCGGTTGGCTCGTGCCGCCAGGCGATGCGCAGGCGCTCAGCAACGCGATTTTAAAATGTTTGAATTTAAGCGCAGAAGAACGCGCCGCCATGTCACAGCGGGCAAAAGAGTATGTGCATGGCAAATTCCAATTGCAGCAAATGTGCGCAGCCACATTGCAGGTATATGCGGAGATTGCGAAGTGACGGGCGCAAAAAATATCCTCGTCATACGCCTTGGCGCGCTTGGCGATATCTTGCTGTGTATGAAGCCATTTCAGGATATCCGTGCGGCGCATAAGGATGCGAAAGTTACCTTGTTGACCATGCCTGCGTTTGCGGGACTTGCGCGGCAAATGCCATGGTTTGATGCAGTAATTGAAGATAATCGCCCCAGCTGGTGGCAGTGGGATGAGTGGAAAAAGTTATATACGGCAGTGCGCTCGCGAAACTTTGACTGCGTTATTGATTTGCAGAACAAGCCACGCTCCCGTTTCTATAAACCGTTTTTCTTTGATAAAAATGTGCAGTGGTCCAGCACCGCTGGCAATTCCACATTCCCGCCCACAACCTTTCCATTAAAAATTCATCGCCAGCAGGAATTACTGGTGCAGCTACGTAATGCAGGCATTGGCGATAGCGGGCCGTTGAATCTGGACTGGTTGGCAGCGCCAATTACTGATTTGAATTTGCCCAAGCGCTATGTGGTGTTTATTCCGGGCTGCTCGCCGCATCTGCTTCATAAACGCTGGCCCCCTGCGCATTACGCAAAGCTAGCCAAAACCTTTGCCGATATGGGCTGCGGCGTAGTGGTGGTTGGTACAAAAGCCGATGCGGCGTCAATTGCGGCGATTAAAGAAGAAGCAAGTTTTATTATTGATGTGTCTGGCCAAACCAGCTTTGCGCAATTGGCAAGTCTGGTGCGCAAGGCCGAAGGCGTAGTGGGCAATGACACAGGCCCCACATTCCTTGCGGCCATGGTTGGTGCTCCAACACTTACGCTGATGTCGCATCACACCGACCCCGTGCGTTCAGGCCCCGTTGGTCCGCGTTGTGCATGGCTGAAAGAAAACACTATCGCGGATATCAGCGTTGAAGCAGTTCAGCGCGAGATGGCCAAATTAATTTAACAGGCTTGTTATTTGATCATGAAGATGGTCGCAAGACCAAGGAATGCCAGATAGCCGCATACGTCGGTTACCGTGGTCACCAGCGCGCTTGATGAAATCGCAGGGTCAATTTTGAATTTATTGAGGACGATGGGAATGAATGCGCCTGCCAGCCCCGCGGCAATCATATTGATAATCATGGCAAGCGCGATCACCAGCGCAATCATCCAGTTATGATACCAAAGCCCTGCACAGATGCTGATGATGCCTGCGAATAACAGGCCGTTGAATGCGCCCACCGATGCTTCTTTGGCAAGGAAAGCCAGTGCATTGACGGATGTAAGTTCGCGCAGCGCAAGCCCGCGCACAGCAACCGCCAGTGTTTGCGTGCCTGCATTGCCGCCTTGTGATGCCACAATCGGCATCAGTACGGCCAGCGCAACCACGGATTGCAGTGTGCCTTCGAAAAATGAAATGACGTAAGAAGCGAGTAGGGCGGTGATTAAATTCACAAACAGCCACGTAAAGCGGGAGCGTGTAGTCGTAACAATATCGCGGTAAAAGTCGGGTTCGCTAACGCCGCTAAGGTGAACGAGTTCTTCGGTTGCGCGCTCTTCGATAATATCAATCACGTCATCAATGGTAATCATACCGACAAGGCGGTGCTGTTCATCTTCAACCGGCGCAGAAACAAGGCCGTAGCGCTGGAATAAATAGGCAACTTCCTTTTGGTCCATCATCACCGGCATGCGCTGGCTTTGCTCGTCCATAATCTCTTTGATGGGCGTTGTTGATTTTGCGGTCAGCAAGCGGTGCAGTGGCACAGCGCCCAGTGTGTGACCTTCGCTATCAACTACGAATACGTCATAAAACGCTTCCGGCAATTCTTGACGGCTGCGGATGTAATCCACGCATTGCTGGGTATTCCAGTCATCTGGTACGGCAAGCAATTCGCGTTGCATCAAGCGGCCCGCGCTGTCTTCCGGATATGAAAGGGCAGTGCGCAGTGCATCGCGTTCTTCTGCTGGCAGCGCAGATAAAACTTCGCGTTGCGTTTGACGGTCGAGGTTTTCCATAACCTCAACCGCGTCATCGGTTTCAAGATTGGTGATGGCTTCGGCAAGCTGGCCGGGTTCCATCTGTTCCACGACATCTTCACGCACATTTTCATCAAGCAGCGGAAGAACGTCGGGATTTAATTTTGTCTTGGTTAAATCGAAAAGTTGTTCGCGTTGTTCGGCAGAACAAAAATGCACAAGGTCAGCAAAATCTTCTGGCTCCAACGGGTCAATTAATGCAAGGAGTGAAACTGAATCTTTAGCATCTAATGCATCAAACACGCGCAGCAAAAACCCATCCGTCAACACGGCGTGCTTATTACCCGTTTTTTCGTTTGGGTTGATGGGTTCGGCCATTTGTAAAGACTCTGATTTTATCGTAAATCCTTCTCGCGTTTTATGCTGTGAAACCCGTTTTCACAAGCAAATAAATCATTGAAATGGAAGTGATTTGCGCCCCTGTTCCAGCCTTGCGTCATGGGCGCTCAAAGCCGTATAGTTAAGCGCGATTTACACGCCATTTTTTGGGGATAAGCAGGTATGATTTTGGTGACGGGCGGCGCGGGATTCATCGGCGCAAATTTTGTCCTCGATTGGCTGACAGATACTTCTGTGTCTGTGGGGGCTGAGCCCGTCGTGAACCTTGATAAGCTGACCTATGCCGGAAATGCCGAGAGCCTTGCTTCCCTCAAAGGCGATAAACGCCATATTTTCGTGCAAGGGGATATTGGTAATTATGCGCTGGTTGCCAAGCTGCTGGCAGAGCATAAGCCGCGCGCGATTGTGCATTTTGCAGCAGAATCACACGTTGACCGTTCCATTCACAGCCCCGATGCCTTTATTGAAACCAATGTCATGGGAACCTTCCGTTTGTTGGAGGCAGCCTTGGCCTATTGGCGGGAATTGCAGGGCGAAGCAAAGGCGGCGTTTCGTTTCCTTCATGTTTCGACCGATGAGGTCTATGGCTCGTTAGGGCCAAATGACCCGGCCGTTACCGAAAACCACCCGCACCAGCCCAACAGCCCTTATTCGGCCAGCAAGGCTGCTGCTGACCATCTGGTGCGCGCATACCATCATACTTATGGCCTGCCGGTTCTGACCACCAATTGCTCCAACAATTATGGCCCATACCATTTCCCGGAAAAGCTTATCCCGTTGATGATTGTCAATGCGCTGGCAGGTAAGGTCTTGCCCATTTATGGCGATGGCTTGCAAATCCGCGACTGGCTTTATGTGACTGACCATTGCGCGGCCATTCGCCGCGTATTGGAAGCAGGCCGAGTGGGGGAGGTTTATAATATCGGCGGCAATAATGAACGTGCCAATATCGAACTTGTGAAAGCGATTTGCGCATTGCTGGATAAGGAGCGCCCGCTAAGCAACGGCAAATCATACGCCCAGCAAATCACCCATGTGACTGACCGCCCGGGCCATGACCGACGGTATGCGATTAATGCAAGCAAGATTGAACGCGAGCTGGGCTGGACGCCAACCGAGACGTTTGAAACGGGCCTGCGCAAGACAGTGGATTGGGTTTTAAAAAATCCGCAATGGATTGCGAATGTGCAATCAGGCGCCTACCGCGAGTGGATAAAGAAAAATTATCTCGGGCAAGTGGCGTAAGGCAGTAGCATGAAAATTCTCCTGTTCGGTAAAAACGGTAATCTGGGCAGTGAACTGCAACGCAGCCTAGCGCCGCTTGGAACGCTGATTACCCTGAACAGGGCTAGCACAGAACATTGCGGCGACTTGGGTAATTTAGACGGCATAGCGCACAGCATCGCCGCCGTAAGGCCGGATGTGATTGTGAATGCGGCAGCTTATACAGCCGTAGATAAAGCAGAAAGTGAAAAGCCGGTTGCCAAGCTGATTAATACATCCGCGCCGGAAGTCATGGCGGTAGAAGCCAAACGGTTTAACGCCAAGCTTATCCATTTTTCGACCGATTATGTGTTTGATGGTGTTGGCAACAAACCCTACCGCGAGAGTGATACACCAAACCCTATCAACACCTATGGCCAAACCAAAAAGGATGGGGAGGATGCAATTATTGCATCCGGCGCGCAGCACATTATCCTTCGCACTTCTTGGGTCTATGGTGCAGCAGGACGGAATTTTGTGAAGACGATTATTGAGCTTGCCAAAGCCCGTGAGACATTAAACGTGATCAATGACCAGATCGGCGCACCCACAGGCGCATCAATGCTGGCGGATTGTACCGCGCAGGTGATACGCCATGGGCGTGCCGCCAATGGTATTTATCATCTAACAGCGGCGGGTGAGACATCATGGTATCATTACGCGCAATTTATCGTGCAGAGCCTGCACAGCATGGGTATGCAATTGAAGCTGCCATTTGAAGGCATAAAACCCATTCCAAGCAGCGATTATCCAACGCCGGCAACGCGTCCGCTTAATTCGCGCCTTGATACAACGGCGTTTAAAGAAACATTTGGAATTACCTTGCCGCAATGGCAAAACGGTGTGACGGCATTGCTTACACAACTTCACGGAAAACAGCCATGACATATGCGAGAAATAAAAATGACTGCGCGTAAAGGTATTATTCTGGCAGGCGGTAGTGGCACGCGGCTTCATCCAGTAACCAAGGTTGTTTCCAAACAGCTTTTGCCGGTTTATGACAAGCCGATGATTTATTACCCGCTCACTACGCTGATGTTGGCGGGTATTAGAGATATTCTTATTATTTCTACGCCGCAGGATTTGCCGCGTTTTGAGCAATTGCTGGGTAATGGCAGCGATTGGGGAATTAATTTGTCATACGCCGTACAACCATCCCCCGATGGGCTGGCGCAGGCCTTTATTATCGGCAAAACCTTTGTCGGCAATAATCCATCCGCGCTTATTCTGGGCGATAATATTTTTTATGGCACAGATTTGGCAGATAAGTTGCACAATGCCGATAAAAACGAAAAAGGCGCAACCGTATTTGCATATCACGTGAATGAACCCAATCGTTACGGGGTATTGGGCTTTGATAAAAACGGTAAAGCGAATTCATTGGAAGAAAAACCCGAAAAACCAAAAAGCAATTATGCCGTTACGGGCTTGTATTTTTATGACAACCAAGTGTGCAGCATTGCGGCGGGCTTAAAGCCATCAAAGCGCGGTGAATTGGAAATCTCCGATGTCAACCGCACCTATTTGGAACAGGGCCAATTGAATGTGCAAACCATGGGCCGTGGCTATGCATGGCTGGATACCGGAACGCATGAGAGTTTGATTGAAGCGAGCAATTTTATTGAAACCATTGAACATCGTCAGGGGTTAAAGGTTGCGTGCCCTGAAGAAATTGCCTTCGCACAGGGTTATATCAATGCAGGCCAATTGGAAAAGCTGGCCCAGCCGCTTGCCAAAAGCGCATATGGCGAATATCTGCTGAAACTTCTTAAAGAAAAAAACTAAGTCATGAAGGTTACGCCCACTGCTATTCCCGATGTGTTGTTGATTGAACCAAAGGTGCATGGTGATGCACGTGGTTTTTTCTTTGAAAGCTTCAATGTGCGCGATTTCAACGCAGCGGCGGGATTTGTTCCAAACTTTGTGCAGGATAACCACAGTCGTTCATCGAAAAATATTTTGCGCGGCATGCATTACCAGTTGACCAAGCCGCAAGGAAAACTGGTGCGTGTGGTGCGCGGCGCAGTGTTTGATGTGGCGGTAGATATGCGCAGATCATCGCCCACCTATGGAAAATATGTGGGAACGGAGCTTAGCGAAGATAATCACAAGCAATTATGGGTGCCCCCCGGATTTGCGCATGGGTTTCTTACGCTGACTGATTCGGCTGATTTTTTATATAAGACGACTGATTACTATGCGCCCGAAGACGAGCATTGCGTGATGTGGAACGATAACGCGTTGAATATCGCATGGCCCTTAACGGGGGAGCCGAAAATATCCCCGCGTGATGCCAAAGGCGTAGCATTTGCCAGCGCCCCTGCATTTGCATAAGGTGTTACTATCGCATTCAGATTAATGAGTTTACCTAAATGGCTAAGAAAAAAGTCGCGCTTGTTACAGGTATCACCGGGCAAGATGGCGCGTATCTTGCGGAATTTCTTTTGAAAAAAGATTACGAGGTGCACGGCATCAAACGCCCTGTGTCGTTGTTTAATACCGACCGCATTGACCATTTGTATCAAGACCCGCTCTTGCCTGGTGCGCAGCTGTTTTTACATTACGGCGATATGACCGAAAGCATGAGCCTGATGCGCATTGTGCAAATGGTGCAACCGGATGAAATTTATAATTTGGCGGCGCAAAGCCATGTAGCTGTGTCGTTTGAAGAACCTGAATATACGGCAAATGCCGATGCGTTAGGCCCACTGCGTTTATTGGAAGCCATTCGTACCATGGGGCTGAAAGATAAAACGCGGTTTTATCAGGCATCCACATCGGAATTATTTGGCAAGGTGCATGAAACCCCGCAAAAGGAAACAACACCGTTCCATCCGCGTTCGCCTTATGGTGTTGCCAAGCTTTATGCGCACTGGATTACCATTAATTACCGTGAAGCCTATGGGATGTATGCGTGCAACGGTATTTTGTTCAATCATGAATCCCCGATGCGCGGCGAAACATTCGTGACGCGCAAAATTACCCGTGCGCTGGCGCGGATTAAACTGGGATTGCAGCAATGCCTGTTCCTTGGAAACCTTGATGCCAAGCGCGATTGGGGCCACGCCAAAGATTATGTACGCATGCAATGGATGATTTTGCAGCAGGACAAGCCCGATGATTACGTGATTGCAAGCGGCGAGCAGCACAGTGTACGCGAATTTGTGGAAGCAACTGCAAAGGTGCTGGATATGAAAATCCGTTGGGATGGCAAGGGTGCGGATGAAAAAGGCTATGATGAAAAAGGCCGCTGCATCGTTGCCATCAGCAACCGCTATTTCCGCCCTGCGGAAGTCGACAGCCTGATTGGTGATGCCACCAAAGCCAAGCAAAAGCTTGGCTGGAAGCCCGAAGTTTCTTTCGAGCAATTGGTGAAGGAAATGGCGCTATCCGATTTTGAACTTGCTAAACGCGACCACTTAACGTCTGAACATGATATGAAGGCGAAGGTCGAACGCATGAAGGGTAGCTGGTTCAACCAGTCGAAAGATTAGGCGGCTTGGCGGTTTTTCCAGATTATGCCTATAAATAACCCCTTGGCACGCGGTAGAATGAGCGCCATCAATGCAATCGACACGCTGCCCCATAGCAGTATGGATTGCCATTCCGGTCTTGTGGAAGGGCCCATGCCGAAGATGATGGGCAGCATGATGTGCCCGACAATCAAAATCGTCAGCCATGGCGGGCCGTCATCAGCACGGATATTGCCAAGGGTTTCGCCGCAGACGGAGCAGTTCGGGACAGGCTTGATATAGGATTGCAGCAGCTTTCCTTCGCCGCATTTAGGGCAGCGGCCCGCGACACAACGTAAAATCGCGCTGAACATGCTTACGGCGGCAGGCGTTTGATTGGCCATTACTTGGTGCTGGCTTTGAGTTCTTCGCGCGCAGCTTTCAAATCGCTTTGGAACTCATCGTTTTGTAGCATCGCGCCAAGCAAAATCGCGCCCAGTCTTTTGCCTGCATCAATATCTTCAGGATAATGCATGCCGGCTTGAATGCGGTGTTGCGCAACTTTGTTCGCTTGCTGGCGAAGGGCAGGGCGTTGATCCGGAACGAGCAAGCCAAGTACCTCAGCAAGGATATAAGCAAGCGTGGTATGACCGCTGGGGTAGGCATTGTTATTAGCTGTGTTTAGCAAGAGCTTTACCTGTTTTGGCGCAGCGTCATATGGACGAAGAGCTCCCCAGAATTGCTTGGTCGTTTCAACGACAATACCGGTGTCATTATATACTTGTTTAAGCATCGCAAAGGTTTTTGGTAATTTTTCTGCTGTGAAGTTCGCGCCTAGTACGTCACTGACGATCTGTACGCTCACCATCTGTTCCTTTTCCATCGCGGCCTTGTCTTGCTTGGAGATATGACGCTGTGCCTGAACAATCATGGCGACTTGCTTCTTCCACTCCGCGCTGCCTTTCTTGGCAGGTGGAGGAAGCACATCGGGTGAAATAAGTTTGGTGTTCAAATAAACCGGCGGTTCAGCTCCTTCTGGCAGGGCATGGGCAGGAGCTGCCATGGCAAGCAATACAACAAACATTAATTGACTAAATAAGATACGCATCAAGGCTCTCCATTACGTTAGGTAAGTGTGAATACAATAAATAATCCCGCAGCAAATATCGCCGATCCAAGAAAGATGCTGACTGGCAATGTCAAAATCCATGCCAGCAATATATCACGGATTGTTTTGGTTTGTAGCCCTGATTGATTGGCGGCCATGGTGCCTGCTACCCCTGAAGACAAGAGATGAGTCGTGCTAACCGGCATCCCAAGGGTGTCGGCAGCGCTAATCGTGGCAAAAGCCACCAGTTCGGCTGTGGCACCTTGGCCATAGCTCATATGCGATTTGCCAATTTTTTCACCAATTGTCACAACAATACGCTTCCAGCCAACCATCGTGCCAAGGCCAAGGGTGGTTGCGACCAGCGCTTTCAGCCAGATGGGTATTTCGGGATGCGGCTCACCAAAAAATTCCGGCGCGAATGTAACAAATGCAACCATGAGCAAGCCCATGCCTTTTTGTCCGTCATTGGAGCCATGCGCAAAGCTTACGCCCGTGCAGGTAAAAATAAGTAGCAGGCGGATAGGGAGAGGCGGCGGTTTATTGCCATCCGGCGCGGTGTAGAGTGCAGGAATTTTAACAATAGCTTTCATGCCCAATAGCATCAATGCAGCAAGCACAAATCCGATAAGCGGCGAGATAACAAGTGAAAGCCCGATGCTGTGTACCTTTGCCCAATTCAGCCCTTCGCCAAAATGCCCCTGCATATAGGAGTGAACCAGCGCAACTCCAATCATGGACCCAATCAGCGTATGCGAAGAGCTGGCGGGTAGGCCAAAAAACCAAGTGCCCAAATTCCAGATAATCGCAGCAAGGGGGATGGCAAACACCATGGCCATGCTGGTGGTGGAGCC
>JANRLI010000024.1 GCA_033762625.1 Alphaproteobacteria bacterium | reverse complement strand
ACTCAAGAGCAATCCGCAAGCGATATAAAATGCCAGCATCACGCTGCCGCCGTATGAAATCAGTGGCAACGGAATACCCACGACAGGAATTAATCCCGTCACCATCGCCACATTCGTCAGCAAATATAAAAACATGGTGGTCGTCAGGCCAAGGCCCAGCAACCGTCCGAATTGATGTCGTGAATGCAGACTGATGACATAGCCATACACAATCAAAATAAAAAACAGCATCAGTAATAATACGGCCCCGATCAATCCCATTTCCTCGGCTAATACAACAAAGATGAAGTCAGTGTGTTTTTCTGGCAAAAAATTCAACTGGCTTTGTGTGCCCATTCCAAAACCCTTGCCGAATAATCCGCCAGAGCCCAGCGCAATTTTGGATTGGATGATGTTATAGCCTGCGCCAAGCGGATCTTTTTCTGGATCAAGGAATGTAGTCAGGCGTGCCTTCTGGTAATCATGCAAATGATTCCATGCCGCCATTGCAACAAATGGAACGCCAACGCCGATACTTGCAAAAACCCACCATCGTACGCCCGCTAAAAAGAATACGGTTGCAGAGAAAAGCGCAGTTAGCGTTGCGGTGCCAAGGTTTGGCTGGATAAGGATAAGTCCAACAGGAAGCAGCACCATCCCTGCCGGAATAAGAAGACGTAACGGGTTGCCGATTTCTTCATAGGATAAATTGTGGAAGTAATGCGCAAGTGCTAAAGCAAGCGCAACTTTCATATGCTCGGAAGGTTGCAGTACAAAAAATCCAAAATTAATCCAGCGCTGCGCACCCATGCCGATGTGCCCAATAATCGCAACCGCAGTAAGCAGCAGGAGTAAAGCTCCGTAAATCACATAACTGTATTTAAACCAGAAGCGGATATCGACCATGGCAAGACCAAGCATCAGGAATAGACCGGGTATCATACGAAAGAGCTGCTTGCCTGCCCATGGTTCCCAACTGGCTCCGCCGGCAGAATAAAGCAATGTCACCCCGAAGGATGAAATCAATATGACCAAAAATACAAAACCCCACGGCATGTTACGCAGCTTGTCATGTAGGCCGAGTTCATGGTCGGAAGGGAGTGCGTTAGGATACGTCATAAGTAAGGAAGGCTTTAGTGTTTGTTTTTACTTAGCCTAGCCTTTATGCTTTGAAAAATGCAAATGAAACCGAATGCATATTATCAGGCAAGGCTGGATGCGGGTGAAATAACCCATGATGCCGCGCAGACCAAAATTATGAACGCACTTCATGATTTGGCATTGCGCATGCCCCGTCTTGCGCGTGAGCCGTTTTTACCGCGTTGGCTGCGCTGGCTGGCGCGCCGTGAGAAAAACCGTGGTCTTTATATTTATGGTACGGTCGGGCGTGGCAAAACCATGATGATGGATATGTTCTTTGAAAGCGTGCACGGTATCGCCAAACGCCGCGTGCATTTTCATGCTTTTATGCTGGATGTACATAGCCGCCTGCATGCCAAGCGCCAAGACCCATCGCAGGCCGTGCGCGACAATGCGGTTGTGCATGTGGCGATTGATTTAGCCAAAGAAGCCAAGCTGCTTTGTTTTGATGAGTTCCAGGTCCACAATATTGCCGATGCAATGATTTTAAGCCGTTTTTTCCGCGAGCTATTCCGCAGGGGCGTTGTGGTTGTTGCCACATCCAATACTGCGCCTGACAATTTATACGCTGGCGGTTTGCAGCGTGTTTTGTTTTTACCTTTCATCGACCTCATTAAAAAACACCTGCACGTTTTGTATCTCGATGATGGATGTGATTACCGTCAGGACCGTATCAAGGGATTGCCGGTTTATCTAAGCCCGATAGATGAACGCGCGGTGCAGGGATTATCCGAATTTTTTTCCAAGCTCACCGACGGTGATGAGGCATTGCCAACCGACATTGTGGTGGAGCAGGGAAGAGAATTGCATGTTTCTAGAGCAGCACACGGCGTTGCATGGTTCACGTTTGAAGAATTATGCCGCGATGCAAAAGGCACACCAGATTATCTGGCGCTCGCAAAGAATTTTCACACCATTATTCTGGAAGGCGTACCACAACTAAATGATATTGAAAAAAACAGTACCCTGCGTTTCATTCATTTGATTGATGTGCTCTATGATAATCATGTGCGTATTGCGCTCAGTGCGGAAAAACCACTCAAAGAATTATTGGATGCAACGAGCGCATATCGCACACAGTTTGAGCGCACCGAAAGCCGGTTGATGGAAATGCAATCGCAAGATTATTTATTGGCTCCTTCCTCATCTATAAAACAATGATTTTTACATGATTATCATTGGTGTTGGCGGCAATATTCCATTTGGTTCTATGTCCGTACCAGCTACGCTAAATGCCGCGCTGGACGCGTTTTCTGCTTATGGAATTCGCATTCATAAACGCTCGTCATTTTATCATTCCAAACCGGTGCCTGCATCCGATCAACCATGGTTTTTTAATGCGGTGGTTTCATGCACCACGGAACTTTCACCGCAAGAATTGTTGCGTGCGCTTCTTTCTATCGAACAAAAATTCGGGCGCATGCGTTCTGTAAAAAATGCGGCGCGCACACTCGACCTTGACATCATCGATTATGATGGAAAAATTATTTTCGATAATGAATTGGAGATCCCACATCCGCGTTTGGCATCACGCGCATTTATTTTGCTTCCTTTGATGGAAATAGCACCTGATTGGAAGCATCCGCAATCCGGAATCCCCATCGCCGATTTGGTCAAGGCACTGACTGATGAAACCCTAGTCAATACCAAAAAGCTTTAAGCCCAAACCTAATCCTACAAAATCAGTTGATAAAACTTTTTTGGATGAATTTTTATCTATTCAGTCCACGTCATAATTTTAAAAACACCAAGCTGAGTGAATAAAAAATAGAGTCAATTCATGGTGTTAGATGAACGAAACACCGAATGGATTTTTTGCGCGTTGCAGTGCAATGGTGCGTGATAAAAATTTACCCACAGGAAATTTGTTTTTTTCATGTTTCCTTCCTTGCCAAACGACTCGTGCATGGCGCACATATAGACAGGTCACATCAGTGTAACCACTAAATCTAGTGGTTAAAGCAACGACATTAACGGTTGGATTTCTATGGTTTGCGCCCAGAAACAAAGCGAAAAACTAAACGAAGAATTTAGGGATACGCTTGCACGCAACACCCAATTTCCAATCCGTTCAATTCAAAAATCAAAAAAACAAAAACTAAAAGGGGTTAGGTAACATGGCGGAACAAAATAACACGTGGACTCCCGCGCGCATTGGGGTCTTACAGGAATTGTGGGGCAGCGGACTATCTGCTAAGGAAATCGCTGCCCGTCTTGGTGGCGGCATCACCCGCAACGCTGTGATTGGTAAGGCGCATCGCCTAGGTCTCTCATCTCGCCCATCTCCTATCAAGCGCGTCGATGGCAAGCCAGCTGTGGCTCATGCGGGCGGCGCAGTTATGAAAACCCGTTTGTCGGCGCCAAAGGCCATGGGGCTTCGCCGCGATGTAATGGTTGGCAGTGGTGCATACCGTAATGCTGACGCAACACGCAGCGATATGCGCAATGATCGCAATGAAGACAGCGAAGCTCGCCGTTTGCGTTCTTCGGCAGATGTGGGCAATTACTCCCCCCGTTTGTTCAAAAATTCCCAGCCAGCCGTTCAGGCTCAAGCTCAACAATGCCGCTGGCCAGTAGGCGATCCATTGAAGGCTGGGTTCCATTTCTGCGACAGCATGTCAATTCCTGGTCTGCCTTATTGCTATGACCATGCATGCATGGCGTATCAAGGTTCGAAGAAGAAAGTTCCAGCTGCGCCGCGTGAAGATGCTCCAGCAGCTGCTGAAGGTGATAGCGCCCAGTTCGGTGCCGTCAACAACAGCTAGTTTTCCCCGAGCGGTTGCGCCCTTTTATAAGGGCGCAGAGCGAATGGCATATCAGTTTTGTCCCCCAAACAGAAAAGGCGCCTCACCTGAGGCGCCTTTTTTGTATCTGAGATATGTTTGGCTTAAATCAGCTTTACCAAACGGTTGCTGATTTCCTGCATGTAATCCTTGGTCTTGAGCCATTTTTGATTTGGCCCAACCAGAATGGCCAAGTCTTTGGTCATATGGCCTTCTTCAATGGTTTGGATGCAGGCTTTTTCCAAGGCTTCACCAAATTTGGTCACTGCAGGGGTGTTATCGGTCTTGCCGCGGTTAATCAATGCCTGCGTCCATGCAAAGATGGAGGCGGTGGGATTGGTCGATGTTTCTTCGCCCTTTTGATATTGACGGTAATGGTCAGTCACGGTGCCATGCGCAGCTTCGGTCAAGACGGTCTTGCCATCTGGCGCCAGGAGTACGGAGGTCATGAGGCCAAGGGAACCATAACCCTGTGCCACCATATCGGACTGTACGTCGCCATCGTAATTCTTGCATGCCCAAAGGAAGCTGGTGCTGGTGCTGATCGCTTTGGCTACCATACTATCAATCAATAAATGGCGGTAGGAAATGCCAGCAGCTTCATATTGGGCCTTATAATCCTTTTCATAAATCTCCGCGAAGATATCCATGAAGCGGCCGTCATAAGCCTTCAAAATGGTATTCTTGGTTGAAAGATAAACAGGAACCTTGCGGTTTAACCCATAACGAAACGTACTATGCGCAAAATTGCGGATAGAATTGTCTTCGTTAAACATGCCAAGTGCAACGCCAGCGTCGGGGAATTCATGCACCTTATGTGAAATTGGCGCGCTGCCATCTTTTGGTGTGAAGGTAATGGTAAGCGTACCAGCACCCGGAACCTTGAAATCAGTTGCCTTATACACATCGCCAAATCCATGGCGTGCCACGATGATGGGTTCTTTCCACCCCTGCACATAGCGCGGAATGTTTTTAACAACTATCGGTTCACGGAAAATAGTGCCATCCAGAATGTTGCGGATTGTACCGTTTGGTGACTTCCACATTTTTTTGAGATTAAATTCTTTTACGCGGCCTTCATCAGGGGTAATTGTCGCACATTTCACGCCAATGCTGTATTGCTTGATGGCTTCAGCTGCATCGAGAGTTATTTTATCATCGGTTGCATCACGCTTTTGCATGGCAAGGTCGAAATACTTTATATCGAGTTCAAGATGCGGGAGAAGGAGCATCTCCTTAATCCAACCCCACATGATGCGTGCCATTTCATCGCCATCCAGTTCAACAATGGGGTTTGCAACTTTGATTTTAGCCATGGGATGTTTCCTTGATAAGAGTAGGCGGGCACGCGATAACGTGGTCAGAACGATAGTGTTCTAACCTTACCAAATCTTTAAATGGAGGGGAATCCACCCGTTATATGATTAGTCGAGCAACTCTATTTTTGAAGCTTCACGGCCTTTTTGCGAGGTCGTAACCATCATGCGGATTTTGCGACCCGGATCGATGTTGTTAAGCCCAGCACGTTCCAGAACTGAGCGATGAATGAATACATCCTTGGTGCCGTCTTCCGGCATAGCAAAACCAAATCCTTTATCGGTCTTGTACCATTTGATGCTGCCTGTAACTTCCACTTCAGGGCCGATGGGTTGGCGGTCAAAACCGCTGCTGAAATCGCTTCTGCCTGAATCGCCCCGATTGTCGCGTGCATCAAAATCGTTACGCTCACGGCGTTGTCCTCCGCCTGCTGCGGGTTGCGGTGCATTAGGGTCAACGCCCATAACTTCAAGAATATGAGTAACTTGCATACCGCGCTGTGATGGCACCACCATGCAACGTAGACGTGTATTTTCTGCGAGGCTTTGCAGACCTGCACGTGTTACAACTGAAATATGAAGAAACGCATCAGAAGAATTGTTGTTGATAGCAACAAACCCAAAACCTTTACTTCCATTGAACCATTTTACGATGCCATCAGCCTGAACGCCTTCACCGGCGGGCATGGCAGAACCCTGATCATAACGAGACAAACGACGCACCCTCTACACAAATAATAATCAACAGAATACCCATCACATCATAGTATGGATGGGCAAAAAGAGACCATACACAATATATCAAAACAGAGGATTAACGCGCAACGCCCTGCTGCATGAAAAGGTAATTAATCAAAGGGGTTAGACTATGCGGTAGTTGCAGCTAATACTTTGTTTTGTTTAGTTTTTGTTAGTTAATAAGCTGGTAAAATAAACTCCGTCTCTGGAATGAGCCACCCACCGCCCATGAACCATGTTCTTCTTAAATTTTGCCTCGTAGCTATTTTAATGGCTCCGCCTTGTATCGCCGAAGAACAGTCTGCGATACAGGTGGCACCTGAAGTGTTCACACAAAATTCAGACTCATGGCAAAATATCAAAGCTTTTGATGATACGGCCTTGTTCGCTGTTGCTGGTCCGCCAACCGCTGAAGACGCAGCTAAAGCAAAAGCCGATACCGAATTATACGAGGCGATGGTCGATAACTTCGATAATTTGGAAGACGAAGATGATGAGTATCTTTTTGTTATTGAGGCACTCTTCGACCCTGAAGACTCATCCCGCCCTGCCAGTTTGCGGATGGATGATGATGTAGATGACGAAGTTGTTGAAAGTATAACTTCACCAAACCTGAATTCGTCCATTTACATTGATACGGTCCGTCCTACTTTTTTCCCCGGCTTTCAAATCAAACCGCGAGAACTAGACCCCGATAAAAAAGACAATACGGATGCGCGTTCGTTGTTTGCTGATTTGAACAAGCCAAAAGCAGATGATATTTTGAAAGATGATACCAAGCCGATTATTTCAGGCCCGCCGCAACCTCAGACGGCTGTGCCTACATTACCGGCCAGCACAAAAGAAACCACTGAAAGTAAACTTGAAAAAGCAGGTAAGATAAACGCGCCACCAAAGCAACGTCCTTTATCGCCGGATGAAGAAACGCTTGGCGCATTAAAGCAAGCTGTGAAGGAGCTGGGTCTTGAAAACAAACTAAACCTTGGCAAAAGCGTTGGCGGGCATGAAGCTCTGGAAAACAATGAAGATCATCCGCAGGATAAATTGCCGCAAGGTACAGCGCCGGATGTGGCTAAGCAAAAACAAACACCAATTACAACTAAGCAACGCGCATTCATGAACAAGAAGGCGCGCAAGGCAAAGCAACCACGCCGCCGCGTAAAGCCAGTGGAGCAGGTGGTACCCGAAGAGCCGCCGCCACCACCAAAGGAAACCGGAAGTTTTCTGGATGATTTATTCTAGAGAATTCTTGGCTTTTTCAATTGCATCCGCCCACATGCCATCTTGTTGCTGACGCAGCAAAGTGACGGATGGATACCATGGTGATGTGGTCAATGACAGGCTCGCAGATGGTTTTTCTTTATCAAACCAGTGCCACATCAAACCGCGCGCACGTGGCAATAATACGCAGGTTTTTATGCCGCATGCCCCAGCCATATGTGCTGTTGTATTGCTAACCGTGATTACTTCATCAAGCGCAGAAATTTGCGCCGCGAAATCATCTAGCGAAGCGCGTTGATTTACTGATGTATCATCAATAATTGTCCAATTGCTTTTCTTGGCTAGCGCTAAATCATCCGCAATATCACCATATTGCAGGCTAACAAACAGGTGAGGGGAGTTTTCAAAAAGTGGTGCCCAATCAGCGATTGAACTGCTTTTTGGATCGCCTTGGCGCAATGGCTTGCTTTTCCATGAAACGCCAATCACGCGGCCTTCTTTACCATACTGTCTCTTTAAATCTGCATAACGTGCTTTAAGTTGCGCAACTTTCGACTCATCTGGTGTCAGTAGCTTTGCTTGAATTGGGAATGTATCAAAGCTGTTGCGCAAAACCTGTCCTAGTTGTCCTGCCGAAGATTGTGCAACAATTGATGTATGGGTCAGGGCAGAATCTGGTGGGTCGCAGCGTGCGATGAATGTGATGCCATGAAAACTCCGCTCGAACAGTGCTTTTAATCGTGCATCACATTCAACAATTAATCCATCCTGACAGAGCCTGCGCGCATCGTTGAACATACTGGAATATAAAATTTCTTCGCCTACACCCTGTTCACCCCATACCAGCAGTTTTCCGTTTTGTAGGACCTTTCCATTCCATTGAGGTTGTGTGAATGAGCGGTGCTTTACGATGTTTTCAAATCGAGCATTGTAATGCTGCCAGCCTTGAGCCAAATCACCGCTACGGAATTCTGCATAAGCCAACTGTGTTTTAATAAGCGCGTTTTGTGGGTCGGCAGACAATGCTTTACGCAGTGCATCCAGTGCGGCTGCGTAATTTGAATTATCCAGTTCAATTCCACCGATACCGACTAATGCGCTACTATTTGCAGGGTCTAACGCCAACACTTTTTTGTAAAAAGTTTCTGCTGCGTCCACGTCGCCATTTGCTTTTAGTAAATGCGCGTGGGTTAGCAATAGCTCCGGTGAACAATTCGGTAAAGCTATCCATCGCGTTGTTGCCTTCAGCCCTTTTGTAGGTTGATTGGCAATATAGGTATGATTGGCATAGACGATTGCCATTGAGGGATTATCCGGGAAGCTGCGCAAACCCTCATCTAGGATTTTTATAGCATCATCTTGCGCGCCCAACCCACTTAATATAGTTGCCATTTCAATTAAAAGTGCAGCGCTATTCTGCTTTATTCGTGCATTATCCAGCAACGTCAAGGCATCTTGTGCTTTACCGTTTTGACTTAGGCTCCGTGCCTGATTGATAAGGATATTGTCGTTCAATAAAAATTCCACTCAAGGCGATAAAAAAAGCTTTCAGAATGTTTTTCTGAAAGCTCCTAAATCTGTCACAGCTGGCTATGACTGCCAAATACTTTACGAGTCGAAGACTTCGTTTTGGGCTTTAATTTCTTCTTCGCGCTGGGCGATGTCTTTCTTGTCTTCTACAGGCTGGTATTTTGAATGACCGTCTGCGCCAAGACCTACCCGAAGATAGGCAAGTACCGCGCTTGAAGGGGTTTGTAATTGCACAGTGCCTGATTGGTTCAAGAATTCAGTGATTACAACGCCAGCCAACCTATCATAGCGAAGGCGCGGATTTAAAGGTTGCTGGGTTGCTGCAATCTTTGCGCTGGCTGTTCCAGCTTGCGCAACAGCGATGCTCGCAGACGAATCTGAAGCATTGCTTGTTTTTAAACTCGTGATGGTCTTACCAGTAATTGCTTCAACCATTTCAACCTCCGCCTACCGTCTTCATTATGAAGGAGGGTTAGGCAACATTCATGTTCGTCTGGCTTTACTGTTGCGTTGCACACAAACACTGCGCCGCTGGAAAACCCATTCGTACATATAATAGAATGTTATCCCCACAAGATTAATAAACGGTTACCTTTTGAATTATTGTTTCGCCTTAGTGATAAAGGCAGTTTTTGTACCGGTAGATTTTTCCCGCTAGGTAAAATTTGCCGAGGGAAGTTATCGAAACTTATCCGCAAACGATTGATTCAAAATACATTTTTTTCTTGAATTTTGGCACTTGTTTCGCATAGAGTAGCTCACCTTCTATTGGGTGATCCAACTGAAGGTGTGGATATGAAGGAGTCGTATCCAGATTAATCGAAAGGAGTTCTTACTCATGCCTATTTCAAGTGTTTCCCTTACAGCAGGCGCTCGCGCGAATTTGTTGTCATTGCAACAAACTGCTAATTTGTTAAACGTAACCCAGAACCGTCTGTCAACCGGTAAAAGAGTATCGTCAGCACTTGATGGTGCGACCGCTTACTTTGCCAGCGTTGGCTTTTTAAATCGTGCAAACGACTTATCCAACGTAAAAGACGGTCTATCAAACGCCCTTCAAACCGTTAAGTCGGCAGCTGGCGCGATTGACAGTATCACCAAGATCATTCAGCAAGCGCAAGGTCTTACGACTTCTGCATTGCAGACAACCGATAGTGATACGCGTTCCGGTCTTGCTGTTCAGTTCAATGACTTGCTCGTACAAGTTAACTCGCTCGTAAACGATGCGACGTTCAACGGTACGAACTTGATTGGTCAAACATCCATCAGCTTGGTTGTGTACTTCAACGAAAACAACACATCGAAACTGACGATTACCAACACCAACTTGTCGATTAATACTGCT